>CBDUIU010000591.1:0-3529 GCA_965367335.1 uncultured Saprospiraceae bacterium | reverse complement strand
CTTTATCTTCTATTCAATACAAGATATTAGCGGATGACAAGATAAAGGCGAGTCAACAACTGGTTCGCCTATCCAAATTAATAAGGGCCTTTTTAAGCAGTACCCATCGCAGCTATTTAAGTAACCAGCCCTCTGATGACATCTTGATCTCCCTGGCTGAGGAGTTACAATTAATTCGATATTACCTGGACTTTGAGTTAGAGAAAAGTAATGGCAAATTCAGTTATGACATTCTCCATCTGGATTCTACCAGCCTGGACAGTTTATTTATCCCTCCTATGCTGCTCCAACCTTTAGTAGAAAATGCTATTAAACATGTAATTATTCCTATGAAAGGAACGGGGAAAATTAAAATAACAATCGAAGAAGAGAAAAATCGACTTAAAATTTGCATCGAGGATAACGGTGTCGGGATGGCGGCTTCAAAGGCTCAACATATGGATAAGGTATTGAAAAAACAATCACTCGGACACCAAATCATCAAGGAAAGAATACAAGTACTAGCAGCATTAGGTCACCCTATTGATATGTTTTTTCAAAGCCCCGAAAGCGGAGGAACTCGAGTTAACTTAATCATCTATCAAGAATAAGTAAGTCATTATGGAAGAAAAAGAGCCCCTCAGCATAACGATCATTGAAGACCAGGAGGACAACATCGAACTCTTGCGAATTCTCTTGCAGGAAATGCCCTTTAGTTTACAGGTGACACACGTTGGCAGGAATACTAAGGAAGCGATAGACATTCTTCGCAGAGAGGAATTTGACTTGGCGCTGGTTGACATTCAACTTGGTGATGGAACCATTTTCGATGCGTTACAACAGGTCCAAGCGAGTAAAAATCTGGCAGCTAAACTAATTTTCATTACCGCTCACGGAACTTTTGAAAACGCCCTGAAAGCGATTAGGCTTTCTTGCCTTGATTTTATTACTAAGCCTATTGATTATCAGGAGTTGAAAACCGCTATTCTCAAAACCATTAACCCTTCTTACCTTAATCCAAACAGTGAGCAGATCAACATGCTCATGCAATTGATACAACAAGATGTAGCCACACCTGAACATATCGGCATCCTCCTTACTAAAGGCTTGATTGAATTTGTTGCAACGGCCGACATCAGCCATATCTCAGCAGACATCAATATGGCCTCCATACACCTAAACGATGGTAAAATTTTGCGATCGACCAAAAATCTGGGATATTTTATCTCTGTTTTAAACACTCATCATCACTTTTTTCAAATTCATAAGTCAACGCTTATCAATATTGCTTATATTCAAAAATATGATCCTCGCGAACGATATGTATTCCTTAAAGATGGCAACCAACTATTAGTTGCAAGGCGACAAAGTATATTGTTACGAGAACGATTATTAAAACTCTAATTTGTTAAATAGAATTCTATTTCTCCGTTCAAGTTCTTATAACATTTAAATATAAAACCAGCCCATCAACATGCTAGTCAATGGGCTGGCTCCTTTTGGATAGATGATCCAGGTGATTAGCTTTTGCCTCCTTTCGGGTTTTTCACCTTATCCATGATAAATCCGACTAATCAAATTATCAATCACATACGCTTTTGAACGAGAGTAAAAGGTATCCATCTCTTTTAAGTAGCGATGATAGAAAAAATTCAAAACCAAGCCAATCAACAGTGCGACCAGGGTAGTATCAAAAGCCAGGTTCAGGCTACGGGTAATCTCCGGCATTCCTTCTGCAGTCTTAGCCAGATGAGCCATACCGATGGAAGACGACAGGCCGAGCAATGTCCCGATAAAGCCTAAGGAGATGATGGCACCCAACAAATAACGCACTAATTCCAGGTCACCCTCCATTTCTTCTTTGCTATTGTCTACCTGGGTATTGAACACTTGCAGGGTTTCACTGATCGATTGATCATTCCTATACTGTGTACAAGCCTTTTTAATAAAATCGCCAACTAAAGATGGCTGACCAGCTTGTTCGATCTGAATAGTATGCAGTTTGATCTTTGCGACTTCTTCTGAGGTTAACACCAATTGATCCTGTTCGGGTAGAAACCCGAGTTTAAATCCCTGGTATTGTTCCTGCAAAAATTTTCTTTTGGCTAACAAATCAAAAAGACTATAAAGAAATACACCATAGATCATGGCCTGGATATATCCTTTGGAGGAGCCACCGAGTAGTTCGAAGAATCGTTGCATGCCAGTGCCTTCGTTGGTTAAACTGGCAAAGAAAGTTAAAATTAGCCAGAGCGCAACCGCTCCTATGATGCTGAAAATGATTTGAATTTTTTTAGTCGTAAACATGATGTTGTGTTTTTACTGGTGAACAAAAGACTCTTTCAGAGCTTTTTTTAGGGTTTTTTGAATGTATAGGAGCCATCCGCTTTTAAGATGACAGTTCCCAGGTGGATACGTGATTTGCTTTTTTGCAAAGTACGGCTGAAAGACTCGCCACGTTCCTGTCCATCTTTTCCCTTGGTATAAATTAGACCATTGACCTTGACCGCGTTAACATTGCGGTTAGAATCCTTGAATTGAGCGTAGATTTTATATTCACCCGGAATTATATTATCAAACTGGCGTACCGCTTCCTGGTTGGTCCGCAGGTCATTACCAAAGAGTCGGTTACGGGATTTACCACTATCCCATTGGCCAATATCCTTGTCTCTTTTGCGCGCTCCATAAACGCAGTCATTATTATCACGACAAACATAGAGGTCGACATTATCCTCTTTGTTTTGCCAGTTGATTTCAAAGGAAACCGCACAAGGAACCGAAGGTGCATCACCTCGATAGGTCACCGGTTTGGGTGGAGCGGGTGTTGGCTTGGGTTCCGGTTTGGGAATTGGTTTGGGTTCCGGCTTAGGCTCTGGCTTAGGAGTTGGTTGAGTGGCCGGAGGTTTATTGACTGGCTTTTCTACTTTGGGCTGAGGCGTTGGTTTAGGCCTTGGCTCATTGTAAGCATATTTACGTTGTGGCTTTTCAACCTTAGGTACTGGTAAATCCTTATAAGCCACCAAGATACTTAACAAGGTATCTCCGGAATTTTTATTCAATAAACTATCGGGCAGATCTCCGTATATTTTCATCTGTGTTGTATCGAAAAACACGGAGGCCTGCCGCACTTGCGCAGGTGACTCTCCTCCTTTTGGTGTAATGATAAAGAGGAAGATCACGGCGCCTAATGCGCTGGTCAGCAAATCTAATAAGGATAAGCTGAATAACTCTTTTGTTCTTCTGGTCATAATCGTCTTTTTTAGAAGTCAGACGTCAGATCGCTTGCTGCGCTTTGCTGTCGGATCATCAATCACTTTACCTGCGGTAAGTTGATTGATTGACAGACTGAGTCTGCTGAATCTTATTTAGTCGTTCGTTTTTTTCGGTATGGTATCTCATTTCCGTCTTTGTCTTTCATTCTCTTGTAGCCTTCTTTACTGGTTGACTCTTTTAGAAGTCAGACGTCAGATCGCTTGCTGCGCTTTGCTGTCAGACCATCAATCACTTTACCTGCGGTAAGTTGATTGATTGACAGACTGAGTCTGCTGAA
>CBDUIU010000590.1:0-3534 GCA_965367335.1 uncultured Saprospiraceae bacterium | reverse complement strand
ACAAGCATCGGTGAATAGTGGATCAGGCACGCCATCTTTTGCTAATACGACATCTCCCGTTAAGGGTGTTGAGGTGATCGTACCACCAAATGCTGCCGGCTGAGAAGTGTAACTGCCAATGGCTTGAGTTGGTGCCTCCACATATACGTAGTCAGCAGGACCAACACCATCCCATACATACATCCGCATGCGTCCACTGGAACCATCAGCAGGAGTAGAGAAATTAGCATTATTTCTAAATTGGCCCGAGGTATCGGCTGCACCAAACTGAGCTAATGCATTAACGTAATCATTTCCAACACCTTGGTTAGAATAATTGGTTGCTTGAAAATTACCGCTCTCTTCGGTGAAACCGTATGCATTGGCAAAATCATGCATGATATTATTCATATAGAATAAATTGGTAACCGAAGCATCTATTAGATCTTCTGGTTCCAAATCAGCATCGAAAGGAAAATTAAAGTCCAGCTCAACTCCGCCATCTGTGATAGAGTTGGGTGAGTAATTGCCAAGGCGGTCGTTAAAAGAATGTACATTATTACCTCTTGTGATCGTGAATTCCGCACCGTCAATACCATCTGTATCATGCCATCCATACGGTGAAGCAATGGTATCAAAGGGTGCTTCAACCAGCGCTTGATCTCCATGAATTGGACTTTCTACTGGAATAGGAAATACTAAATAAGAAGACCCATCTGTAGATACAGTAGTTGTCGTGGTTGTTTTCTTTTGAACTTTATGACCAGGAACTGCCTTTTGTCCATAAGTGCGACCGACAGTTGGTACTGATTTGCAAGTAGTGGTATGCTCATGCTTGTCATTAGCTTCAAAAGCGCAATAAACTGTATAGTTATTTCGGTCGATAATCGCACCGGATTTAGCATCCACCCGCATACTCCAGTAATCTGTATCACCAGGGCGATTGACATCTAGCATCCAGGCCAGGTACAACTGACCATCAATAGGTTGATAAGTCAATTTAACTTTTACGTCATCAATAGAGATATTACTCTTATCAAACACATACACGTTTTTGCTTGGTTGTTCTTTAACTACTGCTTGTACGGCATCCTGAGGAGAGAGCGTAGGTGAAGAGGTGTTGATTCTGGCCGCAACTTGACCAATCAGTGAATGATTAATGTGAGAAGCCTTGCCAGCTTTAGTCACTCCAACATTAATTAAAGCATTGTAGATTTCAACACCTTTATGGCGCTGAGTGAGATAGACATTAGATTTGCCTGTGACTTTATCCGTGATAATATCTGTAACATATAATTCTGCCACATCTGCCTTATCAAGGTTCCACTCCGCAAAGTGCTTAGATACGTAGTCCAACGCTATGTCTGTAGGCGAATTTGATTGAGCGCTCGAAGTGGTGGAGCAACACAATACAAACGCCAGGAATAGAAAACTTACACTTGTAAAATTTTTCAAATACATTGTCCGCAGTTTGAATTAGGAAATATTGTTCGGTCAAAAATATGGAAAAAAGTCGCTTTTTTAGGTATAATTGTGTTCATGTAAATTAATACTTGGCGACATTTGTTCATTATTTATATCTTTTTTGCAATATGTTTAATAAATAGATAGAAATACTTGATGAAGCTTATACAAAACTAGTGCAACATTTTTATTTGAAAATAAACTTATGGCAAAAGGAAATTCTAATTTGATCTTTGGAAGACATCCAGTTACCGAGGCATTACAGTCTGGAAAACCATTTGATAAAGTTTTCCTGCAACAAGGTATTCGGGGAGAATTTGAGAAAGAGATCCGAGCATTATGTAAAACGTTTAAAGTGCCCTTAAATGTTATTCCAAAAGAGCGAATGGATCGACTTGCGAGTGGCAATCATCAAGGTGTTGCGGGCTATGCAGCTTTGGTGCATTACCAACAATTAGAGGATGCTTTACCTATGTTGTTTGAACAAGATTCCCCACCCCTGGTATTATTACTTGATGGCATTACGGATGTCCGTAATTTCGGCTCGATTGCACGGTCTGCCGAATGTTGTGGGGTAGGGGCTTTGGTAATTCCTCGAAAGGGTAGTGCACAGATTAATGCAGAGGCCATCAAAAGCTCAGCTGGAGCGCTGTTACGGCTTCCGGTGTGTCGTGAAACCAGTATTGTGGCGGCAGTGGAATTTTTGCAGCTTTCCGGGGTGCCGGTTTTTGCTAGTGACCTAAAAGCCAATGGTCCTATCATGGACATGGATTTTACAGGACCGACCGGCTTGATTTTAGGGGCAGAAGGAGAAGGTATTAGCAGTGCAGTTTTGAGAATGGTTGATCAGCGCTTTATCATTCCTCAGCGAGGAGAAACAGATTCATTTAATGTGGCAGTTGCGGCAGGGATCATGCTGTACGAAGTATTACGTCAGCGAGGATCTAAATAACTTAGGGTTCTATAGGTCTTAAAAAACAGACTCCCGTATCCGCCTTTAAAAAAACGGAACGGGAGCTTGGAATTAAAAACAGCAGGATATATAAACTAGAGAGACTAAAATTGTTTGATAGCATCCCTTTACGAGCACGTTTAGCGCTCAAGGTGCTCAGTTCTGTTCGAGTATCTACACTCAGACTGATTTCTACTGCCACTTATATAAAATGACAATTTATTGAACAGAAAGTAAATACTAATGTGGACGTATTCAATGTGCAATAGTTTGTTTAGCAAATTGTTTTAATAACTGAATATCACATCAACCCTGTAAGCTTTTTCTTTACTTTCAACAATCTCCTGACTTCTGTTCTTTCCAATAAAAAGGGATCAAACTCATCGTGATTATCGGAAATCAACTTTAGGTGCGTCCATTTATTATAGCGGTCCCTGTGACGACGAACCCGCTTCACCCAAACAGATTGGTTGGTCACGACCGCATAGATGTCATCATCGGTCATTTCGTTATCATTTTCTAATGGTTGGCAGATGACCATATCACCCGAGGATATCGTAGGAGACATACTATTTCCATTGATATTAAAAGCCACCAAATCACCTTCCACACCAGGAATATGAAACAATTGATTTTCTTCCAGTAGATCAACACTAATCGTATTGCTTGAAAAAGCGTCAACATTAGTAAAAAGAATGTTAGGAGAGAAATTTATTCCTAGTGCCATTGCTAATTTTTCTTCCGGGTCAGGAATCCTTGTTTTTCCAAATGGAGCCCCAATTCCTTGAAACATATAGGACTCATTAATCTTATAGATTGTACAAAGTTTTTTGACCTGTTCATAGGTGATTAAACGCGCTTCCTTTAAATAGGCATCTATGATATGGCCCTTGGTTCCCAGTTTTTCGGCAAAAGCTGTTTTAGATTTTTGCCGATCGTTCTTTACAATATGACCTTGTTTTACTAATATTTGGTAAACCTCTTTAAAACGGCGATTGAGTTCTTGTCGGTTGATAGAGGTATTGGTCATAGCTCACAATCAGTTATGCTTTGAAGGAATCTTAATATCTAAGGTGGGCTCCAGGGTGAAAGTTATTCAGATAAGGTATCTAAGTCTTTCAACTGAAATGAAGGAGCTT
>CBDUIU010000589.1:0-3538 GCA_965367335.1 uncultured Saprospiraceae bacterium | reverse complement strand
GTTGTGGGTTCGCTTGGAACGTGTTAGGGTTGTGGGTTCGCTTGGAGCGTGTTAGGGTTGTGGGTTGTGGGTTCGCTTGGAGCGTGTTAGGGTTGTGGGTTGTGGTTCCGATAGCCATCGGAAGTGGGTTCGCCTGGGACGTGTTAGGGTTGTGGGTTCGCTTATTATAGATAAGTAACTCACTCCCGATCAAATATCGGGATTCTACACGTCAGAAGGCAACTCACAACCCACAACTTCTACACGTCAAAGGGCAACTCACAACTTCTACACGTCCCAAGCGAACCCTCTCCTCACACCACTTCATTCACCTTCACCACTTTTCTAAAGTACTCAAGCGTAATCTTCATTCCTTCGTCACGTGGAATTTTAGGCTCCCAATCCAGGACTTCTTTGGCTCTGGCGATATGTGGTTTACGTTGTTTAGGATCATCCGTTGGCAACGGCTTATTGATAATATGTGCCTTTGGATTTCCGACCAATTGTAGTACTTCGTGGGCAAAATCGAGGATACTGATCTCATCCGGGTTTCCAACGTTAACTGGCTGAGTATAATTACTCATCAATAGGCGATAAATTCCTTCGACCAGGTCGTCTACATAGCAAAAGGCACGGGTTTGAGATCCATCACCAAATACCGTGAGTCCTTCGCCGCGAATAGCCTGAGAAAAGAAAGCCGGCAGCACGCGACCATCATTCACCCGCATTCGAGGGCCATAAGTATTGAATATCCGGATAATCCGGGTATCTACATTATGGTAGGTGTGATAAGCCATGGTAATCGCTTCCAGAAATCGCTTTGCTTCATCGTATACACCACGTGGGCCAATCGGGTTCACATTTCCCCAGTAATCTTCCGTTTGCGGATGAACCAATGGATCACCATAAACCTCTGAAGTTGAGGCTACTAGAATTCTCGCCTTTTTATCCTTAGCTAAGCCCAACAGGTTATGGGTCCCTAGAGAACCAACCTTCATTGTTTGAATAGGCATCTGCAGATAATCAATCGGACTGGCAGGAGAAGCAAAGTGAAGAATATAATCAAGCTCACCGGAAACGTGGACGAACTTAGTTACATCGTGAAAATGGAATTCAAAATTGCTTAATGGAAACAGGTGTTCGATATTACCCAGATTTCCTGTCAGCAAGTTATCCATACCGATGACGTGGTAATCCTCTTTGATAAAACGGTCACAGAGGTGAGAGCCAAGGAATCCGGCCGCACCGGTGATGAGTATTCTTTTTTTCATGTTATATAGGTGATATAGTTTAATTATCCTACGAATTCTTGGGCATGAAGTTCCATCATTTTAAAACAGGTGCAAATATAAGGTATTTCGGAAAGCTATCCGACAAAGTGCTGATTCTACGCACCGCAAAAGCGCCCGATGACGTTGAAATATAAAAAGCCTTTTTACCTTTGTGCTTCCTGGATTTCTTAAATCATATATATGCGACTTATATTTACTGGCTTTCTATTCATTTTAGGTCTACAAATTTCTACTGCACAAGACAAAGAAATTCGTAACGAATATCCTGTATTTCTCTTTAATATCTCCTACGGTTATCATATTCCTGTGAGTGATTTAGCTGATCGTTTTGACAATAGCTATTCGGTAGGAATTGGAACGGAATTTATGACCAAATCCACCAATTGGATCTTTGGTATCCAGGGTTCTTTTCAATTTGGCAATAAGGTAAATGAAGACCCCATCGCTAATTTGCGCACTTCAGATGGCTTTGTCATTGGAAATGCAAAAGGATTTGCGGATATCTCGCTGAAAGAACGAGGTTGGTACCTGGGTGGTCATATCGGTAAACTCTGGACGCTTAGTGATCGCAATAAACGCAACGGTATTCGGACCACCATCGGTCTCGGTCTCATGCAACACAAGATCCGTATCCAGGATGACCCAAGTAACTTTGTAAATGGCCTGGATGATCTTTATAAAAAGGGATATGACCGCTTAACCAATGGCCTTGCGCTACGTGAATTCATTGGTTATCAATACATGGCTACCAACCGCCAAATTAACTTTTACGCAGGACTGGAGTTTACTCAGGGTTTTACCCAAAATCGTCGAAGTTATAATTATGATCAAGGCCAGGCAGATACTGAGTCCCGGTTTGATGGCCGGGTGGGCATTCGTGTGGGTTGGACCTTGCCCATTTATCTCGGAGATGGGGAGGACACCTTTTATTGAGCCAAAAAATGGCCTACCTCTATCATATCCTATTACTTCTTTATCATTTCAGCTTACAACTGGCGGCCACCTGGCACCCCAAAGCAAAGCAATGGATTGTAGGGAGAAATGGCTGGGAAAACAAGTTAAAATCTGCACTGCCTACTGGTCGGCCAGTCATCTGGATGCATTGTGCCAGCGTAGGCGAATTTGAACAAGGACGGCCAGTATTGGAAGCCCTGCGGGAAAAACATCCGGATCATTTTATTGTATTGAGTTTTTTTTCGCCTTCAGGATATGAAGTCCGGAAAGATAGCCCATTGGCAGACTATATCTGTTATTTACCTTTAGATACTAAGACAAACGCCACAAAATGGGTAGCCATCCTTCAACCCACCCTGACGATTTTTGTAAAATATGAATTTTGGTACCATTACCTGACTATCCTAAAGAAATATGGGTGCCCTACCCTGCTCGTGGCCGGTGTTTTCAGGAAAAATCAATGGTTTTTCCAATGGTACGGACGATGGGCTTTACCTATGTTATCTTCCTTTGATTTCTTTTATTTACAAGACGAGGCTTCTGCACGTCAATTGGCTCTGACAGGGTTCGGAAATCATGCGGTTGTTGGAGATCCGAGAGTAGATCGGGTATTGCAGATTGCTGCTACAGCGAAAAATTATCCTTTGATTGAAAAATTCAAAGCAAATCAACCGGTATTCATCATTGGTAGCAGTTGGCCGGAGGATGAACAACGGTATTTTCCGGCTATGAAAATGCTACTGGAGCATGGGTGGAAGATCATTATTGCGCCACACGAGGTAAAACCGTCAAATATTCTACAATTGGAGGAAAGCCTAGACATTGCTTCCCATCGCTATTCTAATTTGGCAGCAGCAGATCCTCAGTCAAGGTCAGTCTTACTTATTGATAATATCGGAATGTTATCTACTTTGTACCGCTATGGAGACCTGGCCTATGTGGGAGGTGGTTTTGGAAAAAGCATTCACAATCTTTTGGAGCCAGCGGCGCATGCATTACCGGTACTATTTGGGCCTAAGCATGGGAAATTTATGGAAGCCAAGGGTTTGATTCAAGCCGGTGGGGGATTTTCGGTAAATAATGCAGAAGAGATTTTAACAATATGTAGACGATTTTTAGACAAAGCGGAAAGAGAAAAATCGGGAGCTGCGGCTCTGGAGTATCTAGCGCAGCAACGAGGAGCAACAGCTGCTATTTTAAAGTCAGATCTGGCACAGCCCCGCAAGTTCTAAGAATTGCCCGGCAATAGTAGTCTCCCCTTCGACGAATCAGTTGAATAGAGGCAACGCTTTCTAAGCTACTCTTCTTTAATT
>CBDUIU010000588.1:0-3545 GCA_965367335.1 uncultured Saprospiraceae bacterium | reverse complement strand
TCATTTCCACTCCTTTTTGCAGGAAGTTGACTTCAGGCTGAAGTGCGAACCTGTCCGTTAGACCAAATTCAGCAAAAGCAGCGAAATTTAGCCCGGTAATACTTTGCAGTTCGATATCCGGAATTTCAAAAACGGGAGATTCGGAAACCTTGGCTAGATTGATACCGGCCCGCAGACCGATGTTTGTTTGTGCAGTAAGTCCGAAAGCCTGAAATACCGCAACAGCGAGGAACAGACTTTTAATGATTTTCATTTCAATTTAAAATTTAAAATTTTTGAAGTTTAAAAAAATTATGAAAATTGTTTTTGGGAATAAATGGTTGAAAAATTAATCATTTGAAACTCAAGGAAAAAACGGTTTTGGGAATTAATTCAATAACGCCACTTTAGGCGTTTTACCAGAATACTTTTTAAAGTCCCTGATAAAATGTGCCTGGTCAGAAAATCCAAAATTATAAGCCACTTCGGAAAGGGAAACACCTGGGTTAGTTTGAAGAAATTGATACACTTTTTGGAAGCGGATCAAGCTTAAATAGGTTTTCGGGCTCACCCCCAGGTGAACTTTAAACATCCGTTGTAAATGCCGCTCACTAACGCGAATATCTTTACTAAGCTGGTCAATGGAAATACTGGGATTTGCGTGTCGAATGATTGAGGCAGCCCTGGAAAAATAGCTCTTAACGGGGTACCATGTTGTCATTTGATGCGCTTTTAGAAAAATTTCAATGACGTATATCCTCTTTTGGTTATCAGCGGCTTGTTGAATCTTGCTGATCAGTGAAATCTTTTCTTTCCCTAGAAATACAGTTGCATCGACGAACTTATTCAATAAACCGGAAACCGGAAATTCAAACAAGTGAACTAAGGCCTCAGGTTTAAATCGTATCCCGAATAAAGCAGTCCCCTTTACTGGCATTCTCCACATAATTGGTTTCTCTTTTAACCCTACGACAAACGCTTCAGGGAATGCCTCCCACTGATCATCAGTTAAATATTCACTTCGGTTATCATCCAGGTGAATAATCAATTCGATCGTTCCGGTTGGTAAGCAATTATATATCAAAGGCCTCTCCGTTGAGCTACTTTTAGCGCGGAGGAACCAATAACTTTCTATGATGTTTGCAGTTAACGGCGTAGGATAAAACGCTTCAATTAGCATGTCCATAACCATTTATTAGTAGCACAGTAAGCTGATATTTTGACTGCTGATTTACAATACAAATATAAGGGTCAACAAATCAATTTGCATTGAAAAAAAGCGACATTTTAGTTAAAGTTTAGTTGTCATTTTACTTTTTGATCCCTAAGTATTTATGTTTATATTCTCTTAAATCCTACATCGACAAATCACTCAGCTACAGATCATTTATACCCCTTAAAAAAAACCTCAGCCCTACCGGCTGTATGGACTATGCAAAAAGAAAAAGTACTTTCCAGGGCAAAAAGACAGTCTTATTTTGTTACTGCATTGGAGCGGGCAGGAATACTTTTTAAACAACAGGAGATAGAGACAGTGGTTTGTATATGGCTATTCCCATTACTCTTATTCATCGGTAGCAATATCAGGGCTCAACCAAGCATTCACATCAACAAGAACGAAAAAAAAGTCAGCCTAAAAGGTCATCTGGCCATCTATAAAGACTTTAATAACCAGGTAGCTATAAATCAAATTGTAAGTGGACAATTAGACGAGCATTTTTTAGATTATAAGTTAGAAAATCTGAACCTGGGGCATGTCACCTATCCAGTCTGGTTGCGATTTGTCGTGGTTAAATCTACTGATGAACCACTTTATTTAAAATCGGGGAACCCAAATTTGGATAGTGTTACACTATATGGCCTGGAGGGCGAGCGACTAACTATTCAACAGGCCTACTTTGATCAGCGGATGGAGGAAAAAGAAATCTTTTCCAATGAACAAATTTTATCCTTGTCACAAGAAACGCATAGCGAAAAAACCTGGTATATCCGTTTGCGTTCTAATATTACTCCTTTACAGTTCAGTGGCACTATTGCACCACTGACCACTTTTGTCAAGGAGCAAACAACAAACAATCTACTATTCGGCGTTTACGCCGGGATCATCATTCTGGCAAGTTTAATCAGTTTGTTCTGGTACATCACCTTCCGAGACGTAACTTACCTGTATTACATTGGCTATAACTTGTTTTTTTTAAACACCGTGATGATCATTACCGGGTATTATTCCCTGGTTTACCCAAAGCTAATAATCCCAGCCATGAATACCTATTTCACCTTAGTTAATCTGGTTTGGCTGCTATTTATCACGGCATTTTCCGGTAGATTTTTGGAGGTAAAAAAGAATGCACCCAAGTGGAGAATCGGTATTCGATTAATTTATTTGATCACCTTGACATTAATTGGATTAGTATTGTTAAAATTTAATGTCTGGGTGTATCAACTATTTGAAATATTCGCTTTACTTGTCTCCGGGTATTTGATCATTTTGGCCATAAAGTGTTTACTTAATGGATATTGGCTGGCGAAATTTTATTTAGCCGGCTTTGGCGCGCTGATCTTTACGGGAGCCATGGTCATATTTACAAATTTCGGATTATTTTCCTTTATGGATACAGGCTATCACGGCTTAAAAATAGGCCATATGATAGAAATTATATTTTTCATGTTTGGTTTAGTTCAGAGAACTGCGAATATTAATAAAGAAAAAGAACAGTACCTCCAAGCTCATAATGAAATTGAAATGATTTTTGGCCAACAGGTGTCCAAAGAAATCGTTCAGCAACTATTACTGACAAAGGGAGAATTTCCTTCCCAAAGGATGAATGCCAGCATCTTATTTTTAGATATTCGAAACTTCACACCATTTGCAGAGGCACATAGCCCGGAAGAAGTCATTCATTTTCAGAATACCGTCTTCAATGAATTTATAACAATTATTGATCAACATGAGGGTATTATCACTACTATGTTGGGAGATGGCCTTCTGGCAACTTTTGGAACGCCAATTTCAAAACCAGATCACGCATCTCAAGCCGTGCGGGCTGGGCTCCTGATGATTCAGACTATCCATGAACTATCCGCAAAAAACATTATTCCTCCGACCCGGATCGGTGTAGGTATCCATTCCGGATTAGTCCTGGCAGGGAATATCGGTAATGAGATCCGAAAAGAATTCTCTCTCTCCGGGCTAACGGTCATCATTGCTTCCCGTATTGAGCAACTGAATAAAGAATTGGGAACGGAATGCCTGATCACCAAAGAAGTCGTAGAACTCATTGACCCAAATGAGTTTCGATTAACTTCATTTGGCTGCATTCCTTTGAAGGGTATTGAAAATGCTGTGGAAATTTTTGGTGTAGACTTGAATAGAGAGTAAGTGCTTTTGAAGAAAAAGTTATTTATTTGATTTGATTGATTTGTTTTTGGAACTGAGGTGGGTGGGGTTTGTATTGAGGTACTTCCAACTGAAGTTGGAAGGGCTGGCCCAGCTAAAGCTGGGCTTACAATTTTAGGGTGAAAACGGAGCCTTTTCCTTCTTTTGCATATACGAACAAATTTCCTTT
>CBDUIU010000587.1:0-3547 GCA_965367335.1 uncultured Saprospiraceae bacterium | reverse complement strand
AAAACCCCGGCGCGCAACATGCTAATAAGTTTGAACAACTTGGTTCAATGCTACCTTCTCCAAACCAATACCGAACTGCCAGTGGACAACCCGGTGAAGCTTACTGGCAACAACGCGCTGATTACGAGATCAATTGTTCGTTGGATACTAAGGAGCAACGGTTGGAGGGGTCAGAAAAAATTACTTATTTCAATAATTCTCCCAATACGCTCCATTACCTGTGGTTGCAACTGGATGAGAATGAACATAATGACAAGACGGATAAGCACCACATGGAGCCTAGTAAAATTGGCAAAGTGATGAGTGAACAATCCTTGAAATTTTTGGAGCCTTGGCGGGAATTGAAAAAGTATGGTCATAACATTACCAAGGTAACAGATGCGAAAGGCAAAGGACTGCCGTACCATATCAATATGACGATGATGCGGATAGAATTACCGCAACCTTTAAAATCTGGCGAAAAATTCACTTTCAACATCGATTGGAATTACTACCTCATTGATCGGATGAATACACCGAGTTGGGGGCGGGGTGGATATGAGTATTTTGAAAAAGATGAAAACTATATCTACACGATCGTCCAATGGTTTCCGAGGATGTGTTCGTATACAGATTATGAAGGCTGGCAAAACAAGCAGTTCACCGGCCGTGGTGAGTTTGCGCTGACCTTTGGCAATTACAAAGTCAACATTACCGTACCTGAAGATCATATGGTCGGCTCTACCGGAGTCTGCCAAAACTATAAAGAGGTGTTGACTTCAGCCCAGTACAGCCGTTGGCAACAAGCGCAAAAGGCCAAGGAGCCGGTCGAGATGGTAACCCTGGCAGAAGCCAAAGCCAACGAAACCGCTAAACGGTCTAAGAAAACCAAGACCTGGACATTTGAAGCAGAAAATGTCAGGGATTTTGCCTGGACGGCTAGTCCAAAGTTTGTTTGGGATGCCATGCCCTACAAGACGACCGAGGGGAAGAAAGTGATGTGTATGAGTTATTATGGTAAAGAAGCCTATCCGATTTACAACCGTTTTTCCACCAAAGCAGTGGAGCGCACCTTGAAGACTTATGGTCACCACACGGGTGTGCCTTACCCTTATCCCGTAGCCATTTCCGTGGAAGCGGCAAATGGCATGGAATATCCGATGATCTGTTTTAACCCGGGACGAGCGGAAGAAGATGGAACCTACACTGCGCAAGCAAAAAAAGCTGCTATTACGGTGATCATCCATGAGGTGGGACATAACTGGTTTCCGATGATCATTAACAGCGATGAGCGCCAATGGGCTTGGTTTGATGAAGGCCTCAACACTTTCCTGCAATTTCTTGCAGAACAGGAATTTGACAACAATTTTCCGTCCGGCGAAGGGCCTGCTCATCTGATTACTGATTACATGAGTTTACCAAAAGATAAGTTGGAGCCGATCATGACCAACAGCGAAAACATCAAAAATTACTTCGCGAATGCTTACCGCAAGCCAGCCACCGCGTTGAACGTTCTGCGCGAAACCGTCATGGGTCGTGAGCAGTTTGATTACGCATTTAAAACTTATTGCCAACGCTGGGCTTTTAAACATCCGACCCCGGCTGATTTCTTTCGCTCCATGGAAGATGCCTCAGCGGTGGATCTGGATTGGTTCTGGAAAGGTTGGTTCTTTACAACCGATGCTGTTGATGTTGCTTTAGATTCGGTGAGATGGTATCAGGTTGACCTCAAGGAAGACCCTAAGAAACGTGATTATTCCTATCCAACGAAAAGTGAAGAACCATTCGATCATATTTCAAAAAGAAGAAATCGGGAGCAAGGAGTTAAATTTGATGTGGATCAGGATACTTCGCTTCGTGATTTTTATACGGAATACAAACCATGGGAAACAGAAGATTCCGTGGTGACCAACGAAATTAAATTATACGAAGAAACTTTTTCCAAAAAGGAAAAGAAGAAAAATTTCAAAGGAAAAAATTACTATGAGCTATACTTCAGTAACCAGGGCGGTTTACTGACTCCGGTGATCATTGAGTGGGAGTTTGAGGATGGAAGTAAAGAAGTTACCAGGGTGCCGGTAGAGATCTGGCGTAAGAATGAGGATAAGTTTGCCAAGGTTTTTATTTTTGATAAAGAAGTCAAAAATATCAAACTGGATCCTTACCGCGAAACGGCTGATATAGATGAAAGTAATAATGCCTGGAAAGAAGATCAAATGCCGGAATTATCGCGCTTTCAGGTCTATAAAAAACATAAGTTTGAAACACCGGAAAATCCGATGCAGAAAGCCCGTAAGGTGATTAGACCTTAATCGTAATACCTAAGAAATAAGAATGGTTGCCAATCATGAACGATTGGCAACCATTTCTTTTTGAGTATTGTTTTAGTGTCGTGAAATGCAACTCCTTTTACCCTCATGCTTAAAAACAAAAGACTTTTTGCTATCTTCCTTGTTTTCCTGGGCGCTATATTTTTCTCTGCAAAAGCAGTGTTAGTAAAACTGGCTTATGCTTATGCAGTAGATAGTGTTTCGCTCCTGGCTTTGCGAATGTTATTTGCACTGCCGGTATTTTTGCTAGTTGTCTTTTGGTCTCAACAAATGAAAACGGGGCTCACGCCAATCAGTAGAAAAGACTGGCTGCGACTTTTATTCCTCGGTGTGATCGGGTATTATCTGGCGAGTTTATTTGATTTTTTGGGCTTACAACATGTCTCCGCCGGGATGGAACGTTTGATTCTATTTATGTACCCAACCATTGTTTTACTCCTATCTGCACTTTTTTTCCACAAACCGATTTTACCAAAACAGTATTTTGCTTTATTGCTGACTTACCTGGGAATCAGTATGGCTTTCTTTGAGCAAGCAAGTCGAGATGAGTCCGGTAATTTCATGTTAGGAGGAGGCTTGGTATTGCTAAGTGCTTTGACTTATGCGCTCTATCTGATTGGGGTAGGAGAAATGGTGCGACGGGTCGGAACCCTGCGATTTACCTCCCTCGCTATGAGCATTGCTTGTCTGGCTGTTTTGATACACTCAGCCATTATTTATGGTTTACCCCTTTTTAACTTACCTGCTCCGGTTTATAAATTAGCTTTTCTCATGGCCATGATCTCCACGGTGATACCCGCATTTATGGTGACAGAAGGCATCAAACACATTGGTGCCGGAGATGCAGCGATTGTTGGTTCCATTGGGCCGGTATCGACAATCATCTTAGCCTATATTTTTCTTGATGAAGTTTTGGGCCCCTGGCAATGGATAGGGACCGTGTTTGTTATTGCGGGGGTGATTAGGATTAGCAAAAAGTGAGAAGGAGTGAAAAAATTAAAATTTACTACCTTTATTCCAAATTTATGATGTGAAAAGAATAGCCGTTTTTTGTGGATCTAATACAGGGAACAATCCTGCCTATGCTGATGCTGCCCGTCAACTGGCTAAAAGCCTGGTAGACAGAAACATAGGGCTGGTGTACGGTGCTGGAAACGTTGGTTTGATGGGCGTAATTGCCGATGAGGTGCTCCAGCTTGGAGGAGAGGTGATCGGGGTAATTCCGCAAAAGTTAGTAG
>CBDUIU010000586.1:0-3550 GCA_965367335.1 uncultured Saprospiraceae bacterium | reverse complement strand
TCCCGAACCTTCTTTCGAAAATTCGGGATGACTCATGTTAATTTTTCAAAATCAGAGATTTCCCGCTAAGATAATTGCATTGGTACATCCATCAACAATACCTTAGCGTCACTGTTCGCAGTTATACTCATCTCTTCTATATCCCAAAGTCCGTAACCATCACGAGAACTTAGTGCCTGGCCGTCTATCGTTACCTCTCCCGATAAAATAAAAGCATATATCCCATTACCTGTTGCTTTTACTTTGTAAGTAAGCTGTTTTCCTTGTTCAAAATGACCAAGGTGAAACCAGGCATTTTGATGCGCCCAGACCCCTTCATCCTCTGCGGACGGAGACAAGATCTGATGAAATTGATTATCCAAAGACTTCGTATCCACAGTAATTTGGTCATACCTGGGTGCTACATTTTTTTTGTTAGGAAACATCCAGATCTGCAAAAACTTAACAGGTTGTTCCTTATGCTTATTATACTCACTGTGAAACACGCCTGTCCCCGCACTCATGACTTGTACGTCTCCCGCTCGAATCACCGTGGTATTTCCCATACTATCCTTATGTTCCAGATCGCCTTCAAGGGGAATAGAAATAATTTCCATATTATCATGAGGATGACGACCGAAGCCTTTACCTCCAGCAACGGTATCATCATTGAGGACCCTGAGTACGCCAAAGTTCATCCTTTCCGGATTGTGGTAATTAGCAAAGCTAAAACTGTGATAAGAATCTAACCATCCATGGTTAGCGTGGCCTCTGGTTGAGGCTTTGTGCAATACTGATTTCATGGTTTTCAACTCCTTATTTGGTAAATGATTAAATCCTACTTGCTCCATGAGCTTAGCATAGGTACTATTGTTTTCCGCTGACTTGGTCGCTTGCCAGGAATTTGTTCCTATGGCAGAAGCTACAACGCCTAGGGCTGCTTTCTTAAGAAAATTTTTACGATCCATATGTACTTGATTGATATCTTATTGCAAATATCCGTGAACATCAGGAGTATGTACATATGAAAATCCGGGAGAGGCATGTGAAAATCCGGAAAAGCAAATAACCAGAAGGGAATTAAATAAAATTCAGCGCAACTTTCTCTTTTTCTTCTTTCTGTTGAAGATAATCAATAAACCGTTGTAATGCTTGACGTTTGCCGGCATTTAGATCATAATCAATATAATGCTGAAAATATTCACCCAGATCAAAACGAGGATCCGGTGACGGTATCAAGTAAAGTAATTCGGGGATATGGGCTAAACCGGCTGCCAAGGCTTCATTTAAATCGTGGACGAAATCATTGGGAAGTGGTTTGTTAGACACCCAGGCTGCAAAAACAAAAGGCAGTCCGGTATGTGCTTTCCAGGCTTGTCCTAGATCATAAGTGTATGGAAATTTATCTTCCAGGGCAATTGTTTTATCTCCAATCACTACAGCCCCGGCAGTTCCTCCAATTTTTTCCAGGAATCCTTCCTCTGCCGGCAACAGAATCGGATCACAATGCCAATATTCCTCTAATAATAACTGAGCTAACTGGACAGATGTCCGGGAATGAAAATCGAGGTATAAATGAGTCATTTCCTCCAATGGACAAGCACTAAAAATACTAACTGTTCGCACTGCTCCATCACAACCTATACAGTAGTCGGAAATAATATAAGGAGACTTTAGTTCCGGAAGGATCGCAATGGGAACTAAGCCTAAATCTACCTCACCATTGAGTAGCTTTTGAGCCCCAACAGCAGGAATATCCAGTTGTAAATCAATCTGTTTGTGGATCGGATGATGTAACAAGCCGTATAAAAAAGGCTTGGTATTCAAGTAGCTAACGGCGGTAACTTTCAAGGTACTTATTTTGCAACGACAGGTAACGAAACGTAACCTCTAAATTGTTTATCTTCTTCAAACTGGTATTCGGTGTAATCTTTAACGACATTATACAGGGTATCTCGCTCGATCGGTTCGCGACCAACATAACGGATCATATTCACAAGCTCCCGGGTACTCAATGCTGGATTTTGTTCTTCCGAACCAGCCATGGTATAAATTTTCGTAGTATCGTCAATGGTCCCGTCAATATCATCTACTCCAAAGGCCAGAGCTAGCTGGGCAGTCTGTCGGCCAATCATTGGCCAATAAGCTTTGATGTGGTCAAAATTATCGAGATAAATCCTGCTGATTGCATAGTTGCGAAGGTCTTCTACTGTTGTAGACTCCTTCACATGTGACATCTGATTACCCTTGTTTCGGAATTTTAAAGGAATAAAGGTTTGAAAACCACCTGTTTTATCCTGCAGCTTACGCAACTCCTCCAGATGGTGTACCCGGTGATTAAATTTCTCAATATGGCCATAGAGCATCGTTGCATTAGAACGCATACCCAACTCATGCCATATCTCATGAATACGCAACCACTCCTCACCGCTGCATTTTCCACCAGCAATTTGATCACGAATTTCAGGATGAAAGATCTCAGCTCCTCCTCCCGGCATTGAATCGACACCTGACTCTTTAATTTGCTTCATACCTTCCTCGTAAGAGACCTTCGCTTTTTTGAAGATATAATGGTATTCAACGGGTGTTAATGCTTTAATATGTAAGTTGGGGCGATGTGCCCTTATCTGACGGAAAAGATCGGTATAAAACTTCAAATCGTATTGTGGTAACACACCACCAACGATATGGATTTCCGTGACCGGTTCTTCATCATATTTTTTCACAATATCCATCATCTCCTCCATAGTATATTCCCATCCCTCTTCCCGTTTTTTAATTAAGCGAGAATAGGAACAAAAAGTACAAGTGTATAGGCACACATTAGTGGGCTCCATGTGGAAATTGCGATTGAAGTAGGTTTTGTTCCCATGACGTTGTTCCCGGATATAGTTAGCCAAAATGCCAAGATATGCCAGGTCAGCTTTTTCAAAAAGCACAAGTCCTTCGGCTTCGCTAATTCGTTCACCCTGTTCTACCTTTTGGGCAATGGCTTTTAGTATTGGATCCAAGTTGTCTTGGCTATACAAAAGTTGAAATTTTGTTGACTGCGTCATTTCTATCGTAATGATTTATGTTATTAACAACAACTTTCACATCTTTCAGTTTTAATTGAAAGCACTTTTTTTCTCATAAAATCAAACTATCTTCGCGACAAAGGTAGGGAATGCTATCCATATTAATACCCGTTTATCAATTCGATGTACGCCAACTAGTACTTACGTTGTTGCAGCAAGGCCTGGAACTAGGTGTCCTTTTTGAAATTCGGGTATATGATGACGCATCACCAGGAGAAAAACACTGGATAAATCGGGAATTAGCTGATAAAAAACAGGTTGTTTACAAAGAAAGATCAACAAACCTGGGTCGGTCTGCTATTCGAAACCTGCTGGCAAAAGAATCGCGCTATGACTACCTTTTATTTTTGGATGGTGATTCCGAAGTGGTCCATTCCAATTTTTTAGCATCCTATCTCCGGGCTGCTGATCCAAAAACAGTCATTCATGGTGGCACTGCATATGCCCCTGTTCCACCTTCCCAGCCGGAAGCATATTTGCGTTGGTATTATGGA
>CBDUIU010000585.1:0-3567 GCA_965367335.1 uncultured Saprospiraceae bacterium | reverse complement strand
CGAATGGCTCAAATTTCTCCCCAATCTGGGGATTACCTATGCATTGGATGGACAACCCCGCCCCAGCCTCAGCCTCTCCTCCGGCATCCTCTACCAATCAAAGAAAAACAAACAACAAAATGCCGCCAAGCGCCAACAGATTATTGAACAGCAACTGCAGGCAGCAAAACAGGCCAAAAACCAACTTGCGGATCTACTTCTCCAATACCAACAATTACAAAATGAGTACCGGACGCAACAGGAGCTGTTCGTCATCGAAACGGATCTATTCCTCATTAAACAGGATGAATATGAGCGGCAGGAACTCGCACCTTCTGATTATCTCCAGGCCAAACGGACTTACCTCCTGCAGCAACAGGCATTAGAGCAGAAAAAGCATCAGCTCGGGCGACTGATCTCCAAAATTAAGATCCATTGCCACTATTGATCCGGTAAAGTCTGTCATTATTTATTTACAGCTTCGCTGTCATTCCAAAAACCACAACATTGAGCATATCTAATTCGCTCGCATAATAGATTCTTGCCTTGGAGGTTCCCAACAGTTTAGGATCCACATTTTCCGATATGGCACTGGTCAGCAGGGCATGGTTAGCCTTTGCTAGTTCCCGACGAACCTTCTGAGCGGTATCTAGTCCACGAAGTTTTTGCCATTCATGGATGAGTTCTAATTTGAATTCCGGACTAATGGCGGTACAAAATTCAAACAACTTCTTAAAATTCTTGCTGTTATTCTTCTTTTCCCAGGCTGCCAAAAAGCGCAAAGTGTAGATAAGTCGTAGCCAATTTTGTATGACTTGACCGGGTCGATCACTTCGAAATTTCGCTATATCCGTAATATTGATATATTCATTTTTATCAATCCCGATCTTGGAGCCTAAAATGGTTAGTTGATCAGACATTTAAAGATATTTAACGAAGATTACTGAGTCTTGAAACCAGAACTTTCTGATCAAATTTCTCTACTCCATGTAAGTATTTAATATCCAAGGCACCAGCTTCAGCAACACCACAGAAGGGCCTCGTAGTGCCGGCCCCTGTACTTATATCTACAACCTCGCCAACTCCGCCTTCAACGCCTGCACCCGGGGAGCATAAGCCTCATCAATTGCCTCGAACTGCGACGGATACAACTTCTTAATAGCATTGCGATAAGAGGCCATAGCCAGTGGATTCTTCAGATTCTCTTCCAGGGAAACCGACTTATCATAGTGAGCAAACCGGGAGGTAGTCACCAGCTCAATCGCTTCCTGTTGAGCGTCCGGATTAGCAGCCAAGATGTTTTCGATCACCTCGCTTTCCTTTTCTTGTATCCTTATGTATAACATTTTGAGGGATGCATCCAGCTCTTCTTTCTTTTGTGCGACCGCCTGCTGCTGTTGCTTCTTAGCCACTGCTTGCTTCCGCTTTTCATCGATTGGATCCACCAGGTTTTCTTGTTTCACCATCGTTTGAAGATATCCGCCTACATTGGGAATGGCTTTTCCTTCCTCTAATTGCCGCAAAGTGTAGGCTACCCCCGTTTTGATCTGTTTTTCGGGATAGCTTTCCACCCAGGTCTTTACCACATCCAGACTCACCCATTTTTTGACCTTCTGGTAAATTTTGACCGTCAGCTCATCCTGCGGTTCGCTTGGCGTTTCTTTGATCTCTTCCAGTATAGGCACATTGGCGTGGATGTAAAACAGAAGCTCATTGACGGCACGCCCCCGTTTAATCTCTTCAAACGTAAAGAAAATGTCGGTATTCTTTTTGAGATCTCGTTGGGCTTTCTTGAGTACCCGCTGTTTGAAGTTGCCGTATAGTGGATAGTTGTCTTTGTACTTCTTTTTCCCGTTGACGTCGATTTCTTCGATTACACCGATGATCTCTTTCAATTCCTTTAAGAGAAATTTCCGGCGACCAATAGTCTGGTATTGTTTGAGCAATTCGTAGATCCGGATGGAATAGGAACTGGGTAGACTGAGGATATTCCGAACGTCGTAAATCGTGAAATGGGATTGGAGGGATAAAAGGAATGGTTTCATCTTCGGATGGAACGATACATCTATGAACTTGGCGTCTTCTGCTTCGTTATTCACCAGGTTCTCAACCCCTACAACAATGGGGGTGTTCAGCTCCATCAGCCCTTCTTCGGTGTTCCTTACTACCTTGACGATCTTACGCATTAGCTTGAATCCGCCGGCGCGAAGCCTTTCGTAAGCGTCCTTGTTATTTTCTAATCCGTATTCCTTAATCACATCTTTGAGATAGATCCGGTAGGTCTGAAAGTCTTCGTCTGCTTTGCGGACCATGGTGAGCATCTTGGTGAATACCCGGGTCTCCCAGATGTCAAACTTGTACCTGGCTTCTACCAGCTCATTTGACTTCCGGACTAGCTTGATGACGTTTCTTTCATTCTTCTTTTTGGCAACAGCTCTACTCATAACAAATCACAGTTTGTAAAACACTTCCTCAAAGTGTTATAGTTAGAAGTATTATTTTGGGCGTGCATACAACAGGAATAAGCCGCTGCTCCTTTGGTGCTTTTTCCTTCTGGTAAAGCTCCAAAGCAAAGTAGCCGACAAATTCTGCGAACCACGCCCAGCCCGTCCACACGGGAGGTGTCGGAAATATCCTACTGCTAATATGTTATTTTTCAGACGGCAAGAATAATGTAAGAGCCTGCAAGTTATAAAAAATCCCTCAATCTGTTATAATTATCCCTCGATTTGTTATAAAAAACCCTCGATCTGTTATAGTTACACCTCAAAACGTTATGGTTACACCTCAATTTGTTATACTTAAGGCTGTAAATATCAGATAATCAATTAGTTAGAGGTGCCGAAAAGGATTAAACAAGTTAAAAGAGAAAAAACAACAACAGAAAGGATTTTACCCTCAATCTGTTATAATTGAACTGGCATTGGGGGCTTTTTTGCTTGTTTGTTGTTCTTTTATTTGATTTTTTAAAAAAATACGCTCCCCTCTTTTCCCCCCTTTTAATGCCCTTTTTCGTTGAATTGAAGCCCAATCTATGAATTTTGAGGATACTTGTTGAGAGACTAGCCTATAGGCCCTCCTTCAATTTGTTATAGTTCAAACCTAACGTATAAAGGTGTTTTTTGGTGTTTTCCTCATTTTGTTATACTTCAGACTTTGAAAAAGAGTCCTTGGCGCGACTCCTCAATCTGTTATAGTTTAAATGTGGAGGTGCTTAACTGGCTTAAAATTCGGTTGTAGCTGGAAGAAGCTGCTTTTTACAGGCCATTACCCGCTTAATCAGGGCCGAGGATAGCTTGTTTGGATAAAAATAAGGTGAATGCTTACCGCAGAATATGACCAAATTGGGGCCTGAATTAGGGAAATAAGCACCTCAAAATGTTATCATTGCTGATTCCTCGATTTGTTATAGTTAGCTTAAATCCTTGACGCTCAGTACAGATTGGCAGCTTGAGAAAATTTAGTTCCACTACTTAACCTTTTTATTCTTTTCACCGCGAATCAAAGATCCCGCCGAAGGGTAATCGAAGCATCGGGAGGCGAGCCGCAAAGTTTGAAATGGACTCTTTCGAAAACCTTAGCGATCTT
>CBDUIU010000584.1:0-3582 GCA_965367335.1 uncultured Saprospiraceae bacterium | reverse complement strand
ACAAACAGAACGACTAACAAAGCAATTATCGCTTACCGAAAGTCAAACGACCCAGATCGCTGCCATCAACCTGGAATATGCCAACAAGAAGATTGCAGTGAAGGAAAGTACAACCGACAAAACAGCTACCAGAACTGCCATGAAAAACCTGCACACCGAACAATCAACTGCCATCAAAGCAGTTTTGACGCCCGACCAACAGGCAAAATACAATGAAAAAGGTGACCGTAAAAGAGGTGGTAAAAAAGGTGGTAAAAAAGGAAAAGATGGTAAACATTCTAAAAGTGACCGTGGTGAAAAAATGGGAACACCCCAGGAACGTGCCACCAGGCAAACTGAAAGAATGACGAAGCAGTTGGATTTAACTCCGGCGCAGGTGAGTGAAGTTTCCGCCATCAACTTGGCCTATGCTCAAAAGATGGAAACGGCTAAAGGTGCTTCTACCGACAAAGCAGCCTCCAAAGCTACCATCCAATTTTTGAGAACCGAAAAAGCGAATGCCATCAAAGCAGTTTTGACGGCCGATCAGTTGACAAAGTACAATGAAAAGGGTAACCACAAAAGAGGTGGTAAAAAAGGCAAAAAGGCAAAAAGCCAGGAAAATTAAAACACGAAAAATTGTTCTCAGGAAGGGTGCACTTCGGTGCATCCTTTTTTTTGTCAAATCCCTATTCTGCATTTAATTTTCTTTCCAAATAATCATCTGAATAATCTACCCGGATTTCAACCCACATGGGTAAGTGATCACTCATTTGAAAAGTTCGCCAATAGGTTTTGTAATAAGTTGTTTTGTTTGTTCTGGGTTTTCCATCAGATTTTATCAGATAAGGTGCGCCCATTTCTTCGAGATATAACAATTCATCTTCAGGGCGGAATACCGTTTTAAAATAATCAAAAACCCCTGCCTGACCAGTTGTACCGAATTTTTCGGGACGGATCTTGAAGGCGATCTGGTCATAAAATTTATTTTTAATGGCATTGGAAGGAAGTTGTTGAAGCTCCTCAGGAATAACAAACCCCTGGTCAGTGATGGCTTTCATGGTGAGGTCTGAAGTATCATAGATATTGAAATCTCCCAGAAGAATTAAGTTGCGGGACCACTCATCCGGGTCTTCACTTCGACGCTTGAGAAATTGAGCAATTTGGCTGATCTCCTTGATCCTCTCTTCATTATTTGCTTTGTCTTCACCGTAAAGAATATGCACCGTAGTCAGAATAAAGTCAGTCCAACCTACTCTGAAGCCACACATCAAAGGCGTCCGTACGACTTGAGTAGCGGGCTGTTCAATTTTATTTCCCTGCTCATCTTTGATCACAACCGGAGGCAGAACCAGTTCTCCCATCAAACCACCGAAGCGTACTTTGCGTTTGTCATACACAAATGCCATCCGTTCACCATTCCCCTTCACCCCTTCTGTGACATCTGTGAAAATCACACTCCAATTACTCCCCAAAATATCCATTAACTTATTTAACGCAGTAAGATTTTGACGTACTTCCTGGATAGCCACCAGGTCGAAGCGTGCAATTATTTCAGCGATATAATAAAAGGATTCCGGAACACGGTCACCATAAGCAGGAGAATCAAACTCCCGAATATTCCAGGTAGCCAGGAGTAAGGTCTTTTCAGCCGTTTTTTGGGGTATTTCTTCGTCTAATTGTTTTCGTAACAGGAGGATGCGTTCAATCGTTCGTTTACCCGCAATAGTCCGATTATTAAGTGCTTGGTAAAATGGCATTTTTATATTTTTTTGTAAATATAATCTAAAAGCATCATCTCGTGGAAGGTGCGATGACATTTATAGCAATCTAAGTGCTTCTATTAAAGACATAAAAGGAGGGCCAGGTCACAATAAAAAAGCAGCAGGGATAATTAAACCCCCACTGCTATAACCCCAAAAAACCAAATGAAAACAATCTTTATACAATTATATTTTAGCCTGCTTACTAATAAGTATTTGCAAGGCCAAAAGGTTAAGGTTTTCGATTTATTTAAATTAAGATTAACAAGGTGACGGGAATAGTTAATTTACTTAACCAAGGTCATAGAAATGTCAGGAAATACAAGTGGTAGATCAAAATTATGGTTGTCTCTATCACCCACAAAGATAAACAATATCTATTTCTCTTTTAGCGCTTTACGGCTTTACTGTTATTCCTTGTCGCGACCCTGACAGCCTCAGTATATCACAATCATCATTCCCCCTAAACCAAACACGGAATCTCATGCGGATTAATCCCCAAATGTAAAACCCTGCTCCCACTTTGATTAATGGGGTTCACACTTTTACCGATCACAATGCCATCTTCGGGAGCAAAGTATTCTTTGATCACCGTCCCGAAAATCGTACGTACATCTGCGAGGAGTTCGCCCTTTTTTACCCGCTGTTTTAGTTGTGGATACACCCTTAAAATCCCACCTTCATCGGTGTAGATCCAATAAGAACTGTCGCAAAGAATGGTATCCTTTACGGGACAGACGGGCACTCCCTCCAACATTTTCAGGTAGTACATAACATTATAAAGCCCAACCAAAGCATCTTCAATCACACTGAACTGGAAGAGGTTGGGATCCTTTAGTTCCAGGGTAATGGATTGGATGCCCATGTCCATAGCTGTACTCCGAAAGGTGCCGTCATGGGCCGGGTTATCAAGAATAATTTCGGGGTTTTGCAGGCGGGCCATGATGGAAGGTTCTTCAATGGACATATTTGCCCGGATGTAATAAGAGTTGATACGGCCAAAACTGGCGGTATGAATGTCGACCAGGTATTCGATGGCGGGCAGGAAGCGGTCGACCAAGCGAGCCATGTAGATATTAGCCGAGTCTCCATCCGGTTTGCCGGGGGCGATGTGGTTCAGGTCGGTGCCATCATTAAATTTTCGCTGATCGAGTAACAAGCCAGGTACGTTGGTGACCAGGCAGCCGACGATGGTACCTCGAAGTTGTTGGACATCTATTTCATCGAATAATTGCTGGATCACCGGAATGCCATTGAGTTCATTGCCATGAATGGCAGCGGTCAGCCCTAATACCGGTCCATCCTCTTTTCCCCTGGCGACCATAATAGGTAATCGAATCGGTTCTCCGATCCCATTATTGACCAGGTGTAACCAATAAGATCTGATACTGCCTTTTGGTGTATCTTCAATGTTAACCTTTTTAACCTGCTGTATACTATTCATGCAAATAAGTTTCAGTTCTACGTTTAAAAAATAATGAACAGCCTGAGATTACTATCCGGAAATCGGGCAGTGAGGATAGATCACGGCTATTACATGTGATTCATTACTACCTTCTTACTTGAGTTGGAAAAAATCTTTCGCACCAATAACCACTAAAGTTCCAATTCGACTATCAATGGATAGAACGGGAGCAGCAGCAATCTGTTTGTCCGTTTGGTCGATGATGATGACCTCTTCAGCTTCCAGGATCTTATCGGCATAATCAGCTACGAATTGACTCCCTTCCTTTTTCTTATTGGTAGAGATGAGAATAGTCCCCGTTTTGTCTAACAAGGTAATTTCCTGTACCCTGTCCGTTTTGACTAACTGCTGAAAGTACTGGTCCACTTGCTCCTG
>CBDUIU010000583.1:0-3584 GCA_965367335.1 uncultured Saprospiraceae bacterium | reverse complement strand
CCTCCGGAAAACGCACGCCAAAAAGATGATGGCCCCGGTAGTCACTTTGCTCCACCAAACAGCCCATGTTTTGAAAGGTCTGTATTGCCTCTGCCCCGATCTCATGACAGTATTGTTGAATAGCAGGAACGGTCCATTCCAGAATCTGCTCGATCGCTTTTACCATCATTGGGACGAGGATAAAATTGCTGTTTTCTCCCACATTATAACGCTGAGCCTGAGGACCATACTTTGGCTGATAATTGATCAAACCACTGAAGTCTTCTGCATTCAGGCGATTGCTCCAATTTTGTTCAATGGGACTGCCATTGTCGAAATATTCGGCATAATAGGCCATTCCGATCGCATAAGGTCCGAGCAGCCATTTATATCCACCACAGATCAGGGCATCCGGTTGAAAATCACGAATGGAAAATGGCAACGCACCGACAGATTGCGTGCCATCAATAACCAATAAGGCGCCGTACGTTTTTGTAGCATCGCGAATAGCAGACAGGTCAAAGCGGGTGCCATCGGCCCAGTGTACATGGGGCATAGCAACCATGATTGTTCCTTCGCTAATGGCACTGAGAATTGCTTCGTTCCAGGCCGCTCCTCTCCCACTGGACATCTTTGGCGGCTCGATTACCTTGAGTTCGACCTGATGACGTTTAGCTAATTCCTGCCACGGATACATATTACTGGGAAACTGCTCGCTAACCACAATGATCTCGTCCCCAGGGTGTGGAAGCAGGTTTTTAGCCACATTGGCCATGCCATAGGAAACCGAAGGAATAATTGCTATCCGTTGCCAGTCCGCTGTATCGATCAATGATGCATAGGCTTGTTTTAAGGCCTGGACCTGATTGAAAAAGTCTTCCGGCAAAATAGTATACGGCCTTGCTTTTCGGGAAACAGCAGCTTTACCGACTGCCTCAACTGATTTTAACAGTGGAGACATATACGCCATATTTAAGTAAGTAATATGATCTTCCAGCGAGAATTTATCTTTTTGTACCTGCATATTGATGCCAAATTGATGTGTACCCAGGCTTCATGTCTGGTTTGTTTGCTGTAAAGATAATCCTTCTGATAGATTCCGAAAATGAAAAAGCACAACTTGATCGGATTGTACCAAAACAAGTTGTGCTTCCTAATTTTTAATTCCTTTGCTGTTAAGATAACAGGTTTATGGTGCAAACGCGTTGTTGACCTCGCCTTCGGCACTATAGATTATATTCTCAGCGCAATATTCCCGTATTATACCACCTTATCTGCGCAGCTAGAACTGGCAAAAGCATCTGGCTTTGCTTTGAACACAAAGCCCATTCCCAGGATGTAACCCATTGCTTCTTTTAGGGCAGTATTAGATTGGAAATGCGGATCGGTATTGATATCTGCGTGTACTTCCAGTGCGATATCAAATCTATCCATGAGATCACAGAGGTGATAAGCAATTTCAACGGATTTACCTACTTCCAGAATCATCCGCTCCCGCAAACTCATCTTATGGGTAGATCGCGAGTTTTGGATATACATAAAACCACCTTTTTTCTCCCGCAAAAATACGATCACGGTAGCAAATTCCGTCACTCCGCCTTTTACCTGTGAATCGGTACCAATGCAGACTTTCAGGCGGTGTCCGGCATTGACTTCTTTAACAATGGTGTTTTCCACTGCTTTTTTTATGGGCAATTCGATCCGTTGCCCGTTTAGACGTCTCCAGTTCATAATAAAGCGTTTTACCCTAAAGATAAGGCAGATTAACAATAGTGAGCCTAATAAATGACGGCTTTACGCAAATTTTACCCGCATTTATATCTTTTTTAACAGTTAACACCAAAGAATTGGTTCCCAAAACCTTAAAAGTTGGTGATCTGTTCTCTACTATTGTAGGATATTTTATAAAAAATACCTTTTGATCAATCATTCCTATCTTTGTTCCAATGAATCAGTACCTCTTTGTTTACGGGACTTTAATGGCCGGTTTGGATAGTGGCCCGGGACAGCTTTTAGCCACCAACGCCGCTTTTGTAAGTGAGGGTTGGCTACATGGTTTCCTCTACGATCTGGGTAAATATCCGGGGGCGATTTACGACCCAAAGGCTGAGTCTAAAGTACTTGGCCATATTTACTTACTGCCAAATGCACCGTCAATTTTAGCTTTTTTAGATCAATATGAAGGGTACGACGCACGGTTTGCGGCTCAATGTGAGTACTTAAGAACGACCTGTCCGGTGAATACTAACGGTGAAGAGACCTTGAATTGCCAGGTATATACTTATCAGGGAAGTATCACTGAAAAAAAACTTATTCCATCGGGAAATTATTTAGCCTACCTGGAGCAGAACTCCAATCATCAGGACTTCATCAAGTCCACAAAATTGAATTAATGACTCGTATCTTATTCATATCTACTTTATTTTTACTACTGCTTTGCTCCTGTAAATCTCCGTCAGGATCATCCCCCGACCAATACACTGCAAAGGGTACCAACCACCTTGCTGATGAAAGTAGTCCATATTTGTTACAGCATTCCCGTAACCCGGTAGACTGGTATCCCTGGGGAGAAGAGGCCTTGAATAAAGCGAAAGCCGAAAATAAAATGTTGATCATCAGCGTAGGTTATGCCGCTTGCCATTGGTGTCATGTGATGGAGCACGAATCTTTTGAAGATACAACCGTCGCAAGGATCATGAATGACAATTTTGTCGCGATCAAAGTGGATCGGGAAGAGCGACCGGACGTGGACGATGTGTACATGACGGCTTGTCATATGGCCAGTGGAGGCAGCTGTGGTTGGCCCTTGAATGCCTTTGCCTTACCCGATGGTCGACCGGTTTGGGCAGGTACCTATTTCCCTAAAAAGAAATGGCTCGAAATATTACAATATTTTATTACTACGCGGGAAAAAGAAGGTGACAAACTCATTGAATACGCAGCGCAATTAACCAAGGGCATCCAAAATGCCGAAGATCTACCAGCCTTTAGCGGAACATCAATTTTCCAGCAAGACCAAGTGGATGCCTATGCTCGTCAGTTGGTAAAAACCCTCGACCTCAAGAAAGGTGGTCGCCTGGGTGCGCCTAAATTCCCCATGCCCAACGTTCATCAGTTTTTATTGCAACACTATGCTCGTACAAACAATGAAAAGTCAAAACTGGCTTTCACCGCTACGCTGGACGAAATGGCGAAAGGAGGCATTTATGATCAACTTGGCGGTGGCTTCGCCCGTTATTCGACCGATGCGGATTGGAAAGTACCTCACTTTGAGAAAATGCTTTATGACAACGGCCAGTTAGTTAGTCTTTATGCCAATGCTTATCAATTAACAAAAAATGTACGTTACAAAGAAATTATCGAAGAAACGCTCGCTTTTATCAAAAGAGAGATGACCTCCCCGGAAGGTGGTTTTTATTCCAGTCTTGATGCAGATAGTGAGGGAGAAGAAGGAAAGTTTTACGTATGGACAAAAGGTGAAATCGACAGCGTATTAACTGATGAAAAATTGAACAAAGTTTTTTCAGATTATTATACGATAAAAAAAGGTGGCAACTGGGAGCACGGTAAAAACATTTTACTCCTCAGCAAAGAATTGAGTAAGG
>CBDUIU010000582.1:0-3597 GCA_965367335.1 uncultured Saprospiraceae bacterium | reverse complement strand
AGGTCCTCAACATCAACCTTTGTAGTGAATTTAAAAACAAAGAATGATGAGAGATTTAACCACTACCGCAACAAATGGATTCAACGTAAATAAAATTAATCCTTTGTGGTACCTCGTAGTGGGCATTGCTACCTTGGCGTTAACGCATATGAGCTTCAGTATTGAGATCATGGCTTGGATTTCGAGTGTTCCATTTCTAATTTATCTGAGCTTAACTAATGGGTGGAAATCCCGTCTAACCTTTTCTCTTGCTTTGCTAATAGCATGGTCATGTGTTGTCACAAAAATTGTAACCGATCCTATTCCCTTGATTTTGGTTTTGCTCTATTCAATACCAATTAGTTTGTTTCAATTGCCGGCCTATTTGCTTTGGAACAAACTTATGTATCGAAGGAATTCACTCCTTGTATTTCCGGCTGTAATGGTTATTATGGAATGGGTTCAATATAGCTTCACCCCATTTGCCAGTTGGGGCATCATGGCATACACACAACATGACAATCTTCCCCTTATTCAATCAGTATCGCTATTCGGACTTGCTGGATTAAGCTTTGTTATTTATTGGGTAAACGCCTCAATTGCCAACATATTAGTGACTGGAAAACTTTCGTTCTCAACATTTCAGCTGCCCGCAGCAGTGCTGTTGGCTCTTATTGTCTTTGGGGCAATGCGATATAATATTAGCAAGACAAAAAGCATCGAAACAATTACAGCGGCCGCAATTGGCACAGATTCAGAAGTTAGTGGTTTACCATTGCCATCCCCTGAGGAAAATCAGCTGATTAAAACCGCGCTAATTAATCGAACAAGAGTAGCTGCACAGGGCGGTGCTAAAATAATATCATGGACCGAAGCATCTGCATTTGTAATGCCTGAGGATGAAGCGTTATGGGTCAATTCACTTCAAGGGTTAGCTGCCGAACTTGGGATTAGTTTAGTTGCTGCCTATGTAGTTCCTACATCGATAGATCCTCTTAAATATGAAAATAAGTATCAGTTCATAAAGCCTTCAGGGAGCATTTCACATTCTTACCTTAAACATGAACCAGTTCCCGGGGAGCCTGCGGTAAAAGGCAAATCTGATTTAATGGTTGCAAATCTGTACGGGTCTAATATTGGTGCTGCTATTTGCTATGATTACGATTTCCCATACCTGGCCAAAGGTTTTGGTAATATAGATGCCGACATTGTGGTTGTTCCTTCATCTGATTGGAGAGGCATAGATCCGGTGCATACACAAATGGCTTTATTCAGAGGCTTAGAACAAGGTCATTCAATTCTTCGATCCACACGTTTTGGACTTTCAGCGGCATCAACGCCATATGGTGAAATGACAGCTCAGATGAGCAGTTTTAATCAAAACGACAAGATAATGTACGCACACTTGCCCGTGAAGGGTGTTACTACATTGTATTCTATTATTCATGATACTTTGGTATACATCTGTATCATTTTTATGCTCATATTCATAGCATATTCAATTCGTTCTAGATATTACAGGTATGATGATAACTAAGAAATTGAAACTAACTACAACAATGGCTAAATTGCATTGAAGCGCAGTTTAGCCAAACCGTTGTAGTTAAGTAAGAAAAACAAGGAATAAAAAAATAGAGAATCATTGATTTATATGAAAAAAAACATACTGCTCCAGCTATTGGTCATATCATTTTTTTCAGGCACCATTTTCGCTCAGAAGAATACAGTAGGTCTGCTGTCTTACGACCCCGTTAAGGCCTTTGATGGCTATAATCTAATGTTTCCTCATAACCAACCCAATGTTTACCTACTCAATAATTGTGGTGAAGTCGTCCACACCTGGGACGACGATGACAATTATCGACCAGGCAATTTTGCTTACCTGACTGAAGAAGGATTACTGTACAAAGGAAAGCGGGAAGCTAGTGTAGCCGGAGACGCCATTTGGGCCGGTGGTGGTGGTGCTATTTTAGAAATAAGGGATTGGGATAATAACCTAATCTGGGATTTTGAAATGAATGACGATCAATTCCGCTTGCATCACGACTTTGCAGTAACTGAAGAGGGTACCATCATTGCTTTGGCCTGGGAGCTGAAAACGCTGGAGGAAAGTTACCAGGCAGGCAGGGATACGACGACATTGGCCCAGGGTAAGCTGTGGCCTGATTGGGTTTTTGAAATAGACCCCAAAACTGATGAAATTGTATGGGAGTGGCATGCGTGGGACCACCTCATTCAGGAGTTTAATGATGCGGTAGACAACTTCGGCGTGATAGCAGATCATCCTGAACTGATTGATGTGAATTACGGAAGAGTGGATGGTCATCCTGATTGGATGCATGCCAATTCGCTAGATTATAATGATGAACTGAAACAGATCATGCTCAGTGTACCTTATTTCGATGAGATCTGGATCATTGATCATACAACCACCACTGAAGAAGCGGCCAGCCATAATGGTGGCTTTGGTGGACGAGGAGGAGATTTGATGTTTAGGTGGGGGAATCCATTAACATATCAAGCCGGTGATACCGTTGATCAAAAACTGTTCTTCCAACATGATGCGCACTGGGTCGATGATTTCCTGGAAGCAAATCATCCTCAATACGGAAAAATAGCTTTGTTCAATAATCGAGTCGGGGCCGATTTTTCAACGGCAAATATATTGACACCGGGTTGGGACATGTATAATTGGCGATACGACTTAACGGATGGCACCTTTTTACCTGCGGATTTTGATCTTACATATACTCATCCAGATGACCCCACGAACTTATGGTCGACAGGTCTATCAAGCATTCAGGTGTTACCCAATGGAAATACACTGATCACTTCAGGACGGTTTGGCTACACGTTTGAATTGACCCCCAATAATGAGATCGTTTGGGAGTATAAAACGCCTTTAGCAGGTGGCTCACCCGCAACCCAAGGAGATACATTGGTAATCAATAACAATCTCACTTTCCGGATGAAAAGGTATCCGGTAGATTTTGCAGGTTTTGCCGGACGAGATTTAAGTCCTCAAGGCTGGATTGAGTTGGAACCAGATTCTTCTTTTTGTGATATGCTAACCTCCACAATGGCCCCTATGGATGAAGCTAATTTCAAGCTTTATCCTAATCCCGCAAGCGATTTTCTAACTATAGAATGGGATGGGATGATGTACGTTGATTTAGAGGTGTTTGATATGGTGGGGCGTAAATTTGCCAGTTATAGTAATTGTAACGGAGGGCGCAAATTTATAAATACAGCCCCTTGGCCTTCGGGAGTTTATCTTGTTTCTTTCGTTGCTGATGGCAATTGGTACAGTCGAAAAGTTGTAATAGGAGATAAGCAATAAATGATATGAAATTCAAATTTATACCAACACTACTTGCTATTCTCTTTTTTACCTACCAGGGAATTACACAAACGGTTGGCACACTTCAAAATGATGAATCCAGCCTTCAGGGCTATACCTTTTTCTCGCCTTTTTCTGGCACCAAAGCCTGGATGGTAGACAATTGTGGACAGCTCATCAATTCATGGGACCGGGGAACGAACCCCGGGCTTGCCGCCTATTTTCTTGAAAATGGATTGATGCTGAGAACGTATAAAGCAGATCTGGAAGGGCCATTT
>CBDUIU010000581.1:0-3606 GCA_965367335.1 uncultured Saprospiraceae bacterium | reverse complement strand
CTGCTCTCGTTCTTTCAATAATTCCGCAAACGTTTCCACCACATAATCCAAGTGACTTTGCGTATAAACCCTGCGGGGAATAGCAAGGCGAACGAGTTCCATCGGAGCAGGAATAAAGTTCCCTTCTTCATCATTTTTTCCAAACATTACCGAACCGATCTCACAACTCCGAATGCCGCTTTTTAAATAAAGTTCACAGACCAATGCTTGCCCCGGGTAACACTCCGGTGGAATATGAGGATAAAACGCCTTGGCATCCACATACACCGCGTGTCCTCCTACCGGTCGAATGATAGGCACTCCTAATTCATGTAATTTATCTCCCAGATAAGTAGTGCTTTTGATTCGGTAGTGGAGATAATCTGCATCAAAAACTTCCTGCAGGCCAATAGCAATCGCTTCCATATCTCTTCCCGACAAACCGCCATAAGTAGAGTAGCCTTCCGTAATGATAAGAACCGTTCGGCATTTCATAGCCAGTTCGAGGTCTTTCAGCGCTAAAAAACCACCCATGTTTACCAGCGCATCTTTTTTAGCACTCATGATACACCCATCAGCTAGTGCAAACATTTCCTGGGCAATTTCGCGATAAGTTTTCTTTTCATAACCAGCTTCCCGGTGGTGAATGAAATAGGCATTCTCCGCAATTCGACAAGCATCCAGAATGAACAACAGACCATACTTTTTACAAATTTCAGAGACTTCTTTGGCATTTTGCATGCTCACCGGCTGCCCGCCACCACTATTATTAGTTACCGTAAGGATAACCGCGCCTATATTGTTAGGCCCGTGTTTCTCAATATGCTGTATCAGCTGTTTTGTATCCAAATTTCCTTTGAAAGGATGAATTAGATCCGGTTGGCGACCCTCCTCAATCGGACAGTCTATGGCCATCGCTTTTGAAAATTCAATATTTGCCCTGGTCGTATCAAAATGTGTATTGCTGATGAACACTTTTTCCGGACCTCCCAGATGGTTGTACAACAAATGCTCCGCTGCCCGTCCCTGGTGAGTCGGTAAAATATAAGGGTATCCGGTCAGGCTCATCACTTCCGCCTCCATCCGTTGCCAACTTCTCGCGCCTGCATAACTTTCATCACCACGCATCATGCCCGCCCATTGTTCTGCACTCATGGCGGAAGTTCCACTATCGGTGAGTAAATCAATGATGACTTGATCGGAGGTTAGCAGGAAAGGATTGAAATGGGCATCTTTTAAAAATTGCTGCCGTTCTTCTTCACTGGTCAGTTTAATTTGTTCGATCACCTTAATTCGAAAAGGTTCGATGATTACTTTGTGGTGCATACCAAATGTTTTGATTCGAAATTTGAGGTGAAGTTAGGAAGCGTATTTTTCGGAAAGGGTGATTTTTATCATTGGATTAATTTTTTAAATAAAAAAACTTAAAACACGCGCTCCGGGTAAGCAAAATCAACAAGGATTTATCAATGATCTCGGTTGAATTGATAAATGGAGTTTTGGTAGCAAGCAGTTTTTTTGCTATCTTAACAAAGTTGTAAATAAGTGTTGTGTGGATTTTAATCGACAGAAAAATTAACAATACAATTGTAATCTGAAACTCAATACTTAAATTTCAAACTATTTCTTAAACCCTCAAAAACCTCAAAACATGGCATTTGTCAAAACCTGTAACCATTATGCGGCCTTTGTTTATCCCAATGCGAACGATACAAAAGCACGGATCAATTTGTACTGTGCAGATGGCTATAAGCTGTATATCCTGTTTCAGGATGATGATAGCTTACCTACTAACTCGTATAATGATGCTGCCAAAGTCGGCGTTGCCTATGCCCACCTCGAGCAATACGCTAATTATATTGACTTAGTCCGCAATGAAAAACCAATCCGGGTCACCTTTGTTGGAGAAGGGACACCGCCACGTTACGTTGTCTATGCTTCTCAGGAAGTGCCGGGAGAAGGAGAGATGTAGAAAAGGCTTGCTCCAATTCATTTGTTGAAATGGGAAACAGTCGATTGAACGACCTTTGTCAAGTGACTAAAGCTTTCTATTCTTCACGCACCGGGCTTCTTCTGCTTGCAAAGTATCAGCCGTTAAATGCCGCCAGCGATATCTTTTTGAGAATTGATGGGTTTTTCCTTCTGCCATGTCGGCAGCCATTCCTCCAAGGATGGGACCCATCTTAAATCCGTGACCACTGCCACCGGTACTTACAGAAAGACCTTTAATGTGCGGATGCCGATCAATCCAGAAATGTCCATCCAGGGTGTCAGTATACAAACACCTGCGCGTATAAACAAGCGGAGCATCAGCCAATTGGGGAAAGGTCATTTTTAGAAAAACACGCAGATCTGCTACCTCATCATCGCTGATCCGGCGATCGTCCTGGTCGGGATGAATCGCGATGCCTTTGGTGTGTTTACCAATTTTTACAATTCCATAGGTAGGATTAAAAGGAAAGCCATACCACCCGGTATTAGAAATGTCAGCGGTGAAAACACTTAGATGAGGTGGCGTAAAAAGCTGTGGATCTTTTGGCTTTAACCAAAAGATCGGCTGACCGGTTGTTTTTATATAAGGCTGTAATTCGGGTAATAAATAAGGCGTATGAGCACCCGCCGCCACCAGGGCATGTCCGCAGTAATAGGTAGTTCCTTCTTTAGTTTTAACCCCTCGCAGTATTTCATTTTCAACAATAAAATTTGCTGCGGTTTGACCTTCGTGGAGCACGACACCTAAAGCGCGTGCATAGTCAACCAACTTTTTGATCACCTGGCCTGCTTCGACGTAACCCGCCTTAGGATTATAGCTAGCGTCTACGTAGACTTCGGTATTGACTGCAGGAAAACGCTTTTGTAATTCAGCTACTCCCAGCCGATCCGACTGATATCCGCTCCTTATTAAATTTTCGTAGCTGGCGCTTTCATAGCTTTGCCGTTCGCTCTCAATGCTGTCTTTACAAAGCATCAGAAATCCGACTTCATGATACAAGGTTTCCCCAAACAAGTCATTCCACGCCTTCCAGCGATCAATACTAACCTCGGCCATGTGAAAGTATTCCCGATCCGAGCCGTATTCCATCCGAACAGCCTTAGTAATATCATTAGAAGCGGCCAGGTGGTGGGGTACCGTATCCGGGTTGATCACTCCAACACGGTATTTACGTTTGGCCAGTTCAACGGCGGCCGTGATACCGAAGATGCCGGCGCCGATGATGAGGAAGTCGTAGGTGAGGGTGTTGGTACTCATTTGTATTACTGCAAAATTTCAGGACGATATGTTAAAAGTTTAACTAACTACCTGACCAATTATGAATTGAAAGAAGTCTTTTTCCAAAGAATCCGGATCAGGCTACAAAATCGCCTTTCCCGAATTGAAACAGCGCCTTTTATTTTTGATTACGACCACAAAGATAAACATGAAAGATAAATACCTATTTAAATGTTAAAAATAACTAACTAATACATTATTTTTTTACATATGTATGTTGAGTTTTAAGGATTTACACCAACTCCTGTAATTTGCTGATCCACTTTTAATTTTTCTGGTTAAGTTATTGTTTATTCTAATATAAGTAGTTCACGAAATTAAACAACTTATTCATATGCTAATCTTTTCGCCAGACT
>CBDUIU010000580.1:0-3609 GCA_965367335.1 uncultured Saprospiraceae bacterium | reverse complement strand
TAATTATCATTTGAAAAGTGAGTTCATTTTTTTCACCATTTTGAACAGCCTACCCACGGGGTCTAAAAAAAATAAGGATTATCTTTGAGGATAATCATCGGAAAGACCTATTTTGAAACTGCTGTTCTCGCCTTTAATTTATATTTGTACGCTATTGCTCCTTGGCCTTAGCCTGTCCGCTCAGTCTTTTTATCCTGGTGAGTGGATAGAGCACTCGGATGGTTTGTCCGATCAAAAGGTGAATTTGATTTCACAAGATAGTTCTGGTTTCATTTGGTTAGCTTCTCGTCAAGGCCTGGATCGCTATGATGGCTTGCGATTTAAGCATTATTCGACTAAGGAAAGTAGTCCAGCTACTTTATTGAACCCGACGATTAAAGGGATGGTTTTTACTAAAAAACAGGAACTTTTAATGATCGGTGACAAAGGGATAGAAGTTCTGGATACAGAAAAAGATACGATCCTGTATCGAGTTTATTTGGATCAACATTCGAAGGCTCATGGTTTAAAAAAAGCAGGCGGTAAGATCTGGCTGAGTCTTCACCGAAATGATTCCACTTATATCCTAAGATATCGCAAAAAGCTTCAATTCGATACCATCATTGCAGCAAAGGGTGATTCTAGGCCATGGAATTTTCATATCAATTCTGATGGCTTTATATATTACTTTGATAAGAGGAAAAGGTTTACCTGTCATCACCTTGAAAGCAAGCAGACTACTATTCTCGACTCAAATACTTTTAAGCAAAACCGTTGGACACATGGTTTAAACATATTTTCAGATGCTAAAGATCGAATCTGGGTCAATGATGTATGGTGGAATAAGGGACCAAAAATCGCTGTCTGGGATGCAAACTCCAGGCAATTTCATTTCCCTGAAACGCCTCCAGGCAGAATTCGGAAGAAAGGAAGGCTAGATTCCACTCAGTTTATTTTTATTGATTCCAAGAGTTACAATTCTTTTTTGCTCGATACAGAGACGCTGAAGATGAAGCCCTATTTACAATATGATAAGGCTACCAGAGGTATTTTTAGAGATCGACAAGATAATTTCTGGATCTTTAATGATGTAAAAGGTGTGCTCAAAAGTCCTCATCAGTCGAAAGGTTTTTTTCAACATCTACTGAGTAAAGAAAAAAGCAAAGATGGAACTTTGAGAGGCATGCGGGACATGTTGGAGTTACCCAATGGACACGTCTTACTCTCCACTAATAATGGCTTATTTATTCATTCAAGATCTGAGGATCAAATCTGGCCGGTTACTTTCATCAATTATACTGGCAGAATAGAAGAACCACAACAGGCCTATCGGCTACATCTGGATGAAAAAAATAAAAGACTAAGGATAATGGGATTTAGGCAACCGGTTGATGTCGGACAATTCGATTGGAACACCAGGACCTTACAAGAGGAATTAGCCCCATTATCAGCGCAACATTTGATTTGCGCACTTGATTACGATGACCGTATGTGGTTTATGGGAGAAAAGAATTTATATCCTGTATTAACGGAACAACTTTCTTCAAATAGTCAGGCTAATGAGTGGCCATCAGCTTCCAAAAATTTACACGCCTATCATTTTATTAAGACAAAAAATGAACATCTATGGCTAGCTACCAACCAGGGGCTGTATCATTTTGATTCAACAGGCGTTTTTATTGACCGTTATCATATGGAGCACCCGAGCATTCCGCTTGCAAGCAATACGATCTATGATGTCCTAGAAGATAAAGACGGCACACTGTGGATGGGCACTCCGTCAGGTTTACACCAGTTTCACCCGGAACAACAAATTTTAAATATTTACACCCGAAAAGATGGCCTGCTAAATGATATTGTTTGTAGCATTCTGGAAGACGATCAGGGTTATTTATGGTTAGGCACTTTTTATGGCTTGAGTCGGTTTGATCCTCAGGAAAAAAGCTTTTATAACTACTTAGAGGAGGACGGTATCCCTTCAAATGAATTCAATATTAGTGCTCGTTTAAAAACCAGTGATGGCCGCTTGTACTTTGGCGGGGTAAACGGAGCCATTACATTTGATCCGGCACAATTCAAACCTTTAAACAATCAATCGAAGTTGGTATTGACCAGCTACTCGACTTATGCAAAGAATGGAGAGCACTTAGAACATTTTGAAAAAAACTTAAGTGACCTTCACCGTATCCGGTTGCCCTACAACAATAAATATTTTCGTTTCGAATTTGCTTTGCTTGATTTTATCAATCCACAAAAAAATACCTATTCCTGGTATTTGGAGGGATTTGAAAAAAGCTGGCGCGAACCTACCCGGTTAGCAGAAGCTCAGTATAACAATATTCCTGCAGGAAAATATACCTTTCGGATAAAAGCAGCTAACTATAACGGTACCTGGAGTAATCAGCAAATTGCCATTGAAGTCATCGTTCAACAAGCTTTTTACAAAACTATCTGGTTTATCAGTCTCTGTATTATTAGTCTCTTGTTTATCATTTATGCCTGGTATCGCTATCGGCTTTTACAGTTATTACAAATCGAAAGGATGCGCAATAAAATTGCCCGCGACCTGCATGATGATATCGGCGGAGCATTAACTCGCTTGTCCGTACAGAGCCAACTGATTGAAGCTACCGCCAAAGAGCCGGAGGTGATCCAGAATTTTTCAACCGTATTGATCCAAACAATTTCTAAACTGAGGGATGTCGTTTGGTCTATTGATTCGGGACATGATAAAGTGGAAGATTTGATCAACCGTATGAAAGATTATGCCTATGATACGTTACATCCCCAGGAAATCAGGTATACATTTGACATTCGACACATTAATTATAACAAAAAAATTACACCATCGTTTCGACAAAATATTTACCTGATTTTTAAAGAAAGTATCAATAATATTATCCGTCACTCCAATGCCACTGTGGTCAAAATCAGCTTGAATAATAATTTAGATCAAAAGCAATTTGAGATGTGTATCGAAGATAATGGCCGTAATACTAAGGAGAAAAAATTAGGTGGAATGGGGTTAAAGAGCATGCAGCAGCGTGCAATGCAGTTGGGAGGTAAATTGCAAGTGGAAGCAGGAGACAAAGGGTTTAAGGTAAAAGTATGCTGTCCGGGTCTTTAGGCACCCCCCGCTTAAACATGCGGTAAAAGAAAGCCAATTATTTCTGTAAATTTGTCAGTAATGATCAACGTAGCCATTATAGAAGACGATAAATACCTGCGAGAAAGCCTTCAGCGCTTTATCCATGCCCAAGAAGATATGTCTTGTACCATGGCGGTAGATAGCGTGGAAGGTTTTTTGGAAATGACCAGCGCTAAGGACTCTATTCAGGTGTTGATTCAAGATATCGCGTTGCCAGGCATGACAGGACTGGACGGGATTAGTCTGGTAAAGAAAAAATTTCCCGATCTGCACATTCTCATGTTCTCTATTTTTGACGATAGCGACCGGATATTCAAAGCCTTATGTGCCGGGGCCTCTGGTTATCTAAAGAAAGATACTCGCCTGAGCAAAATGGTGGAGGCCATCCGAAATGTCCAGTCAGGCGGAGCTGCCATGTCTCCTTCTATCGCAAAAAAGGTCATTGACTATTTCAAGCCTAAAAAAACAAACTCTCCGCTCTC
>CBDUIU010000579.1:0-3610 GCA_965367335.1 uncultured Saprospiraceae bacterium | reverse complement strand
GGTGGATAAAGCCGGTTGGTCCTTCCCAGTTATCTTCTTGTAATTGTTCAGATAAACCAATGTGGTAAGAGAAATTATCATATTCTTTTTCTATATCGGTAAAATCTTCCGTATAGAACAACTCCCGTAAAGAACGACCTCCATACCAATAAGACACTTTCCGATCTCTGGTTTTCAAGGTATGAAACAAGTGGAATATGTGTGAACGCAAAGGAGCCATTCCCGCACCACCACCAATATAGATCATTTCTTTATTTGTCGGCTTGATAAAGAATTCACCGTAAGGACCGGAAATCGTTACTTTGTCACCGGGGTTACGGGTAAAGACATAGGAAGAGCAAACACCTGGATTTACCTGCATCCAATCATTGTTTTTGCGATCCCAGGGTGGTGTAGCAATACGGATATTTAACATTACAATGTTTCCTTCAGCTGGGTGGTTAGCCATGGAATAAGCACGGAACTGAGGCTCATCATTTTTCATAGTCAGTCCCCATAGTCCAAATTTATCCCAGTCTGGCTGAAACTCGTCCGGCTTTTTGCCCATTCGCGGATGAGAAGTAATGTCGATTTTATCAAATTTACATTCGATCACCGGAACATCAATTTGCACATATCCCCCAGATTCGAAATCCAGGTTCTCTCCTTCCGGCAATTTCACTACAAACTCTTTGATAAAGGTAGCGACGTTATAATTTGAAACCACTTCGCACTCCCATTTTTTAATCCCGAAAATCTCTTCCGGAATGCGAATTTTCATATCCGAACGAACCTTCACCTGACATGCCAGACGCATGTTCTCGGCAACTTCGCGACGCGTTAGGTGGTTCATTTCCGTAGGAAGTACATCTCCCCCACCCTCATCAACGTGGCATTCGCACATCGCACAGGTTCCCCCACCACCACAGGCAGAAGGTAGAAAAACGTTACTATCAGATAGAACGGACAATAAGGAAGAGCCTGGTTTCACTAAGAGTGGGTTAGTGTCATCGCCATTGATAACAATTTTGACATCACCCTGAGGAACCAATCGCTTACGCGCATAAATCAGCATAAAAGCCAAAGCCAGGATAACCAGGCTAAAGACAATGACTGCTGTGACTAGTGGTACTATTTCGAATAATAGAATCATTCTGTAAAGAATTTTTATATTAAGTAGTTCCGCCTCCGGGGCGGAATAAAACAAACGACAATCCTAGTTGCTAATGGCCGCAGGATCAATTCCTAACAAACTCATAAAAGCAATTCCCATTAACCCGGTAAGGATAAAAGCCATCCCTAAACCACGAAGGGCTGGTGGTACATTAGAATACCGAATTTTCTCCCGGATGGCAGCAATGGCAATAATCGCCAGGAACCAACCGAAGCCTCCGCCTAACCCAAAAGCAATTGACTCGCTAAAGTTATATTCCCGGGAAACCATAAATAAGGAACCACCTAAAATGGCACAGTTCACAGTTATCAGCGGCAGGAAGATACCTAATGAATTATAAAGAGCAGGTGACATTTTCTCAACGATCATCTCAACCAACTGTACCATAGAAGCAATTACAGCAATGAAAAGAATAAACCGTAGAAACGTCAAATCCATTCCTAACAATCCACCTTCACTTAGCAAATAATTATTGATCAACCAGTTGATAGGCATCGTGATCCCGAGTACAAAGATCACAGCCAAGCCAAGACCAAAAGCCGTTTGTACGGATTTGGATACCGCGAGGTAAGAGCACATTCCCAGGAAGTAAGCCAGGACCATGTTCTCGATAAATGCAGCTTTGATAAATATATTAAAGAGTTCCATTTTCGTTAATTATAAACATTAAAAATGCAAAAGCGTTCAAGGGCTGGCTTAAGAAATGTCCACCAATTTAGGACTCCAGCTCCGCTGAATCCAGATCATGATACCAATGATAAACATAGCCGCTGCCGGTAGTACCATTAAGTTGTTATTAGAGTACCAGGAAAAGAAAGAGCCAAAGCCACTTTCTGCCATCGTATTGATCGCATATTCAGCATTAGGGCCAATGATCTTTACTTCCATTGGGCTCCCTGCGAACAAGCTACCTTTACCAAACAATTCCCGGATTACGGCAACTGCCACCAGGATTGCGCCATAGCCTAAGCCATTACCGATTCCGTCAAGGAAGGAACGCCAGGGTTTATTAGCCATCGCAAAAGCTTCCAAACGGCCCATCACGATACAGTTGGTAATGATCAAACCGATGAAAACGGATAGTTGCTTATAGACGGTATAGTTAAATGCTTTTAACACCAACTCCACCACAGTCACTAAGGTTGCAATGATTACCAGCTGTACGATCATCCGTACTTGCTTGGGAATGGAATTTCGCAGGAGTGATGTTATCAGATTGGAAAAAGCACAAACGAAAACTACCGCAACGGACATAACGAGAGATGGATAAACCAAAGTTGTTACCGCTAATGCCGAACAAATCCCTAATACCTGTACGGTAATCGGATTGTTATCCCCTAAGGGATCCGTAATTAGTTTTCTTTCCTTTTTTCCAAATAACGGTTCTTTTTCTTTTACCGCTACGCTTGCTTCTTGAACTTCAGCCATTTTACACAGATATTAAAATGATGGATAGTTGATGTTATAATTCTTAATGATCTACCTCTATTGAGCTAGACCCATTTTCTTGTCTTCCTTTAAAGAGTTGAAATATGCTTCATAGTATTTAATCCCTCGTTGCAACATTTCTGCAACGCCTACACTGGTTACCGTGGCACCACTGATCGCATCTACTTCATAAGTCGCATTTTTCACGCCACCTTTCACAACGGTAATGGAAACATAGGTTCCATTTTCATCATAGAGTTTTTTACCCGCAAATTCCTGCCGAAAACTTGGATTATCCTTGATCTCTGCCCCAAGCCCTGGCGTCTCCCCTTTATGATCAAAAGCAGCACCTGCCAGCGTATTGAAGTCAGACTTGATGGCAATACTTCCCCAAATCTCATCCCACAATCCGGACCCCCGCACGGAGACAATATAAAATTTGTCTTTACCACTATCAAAAGTAAATAGCGGTAAAATACGTTCCGCCTCTGGCTTTTTCTTTTCTTTCGCCATGTCAATATGTTCAGCTTGACCTCCTTTGTAGCCAGCTGCTTCCACTTGTTCCGCAGCAACTACTTCCCCTTCCATATTGACTACCGTCTGGGTAATTTGCTTATTGAATAAATCCACGACCTCCTCGTCACTCATATCACCTACCTCTTTGGACAACTCCGTTTCGACGGCTAATAAGACAGCACGTTTATTAAAGATTGCCTCATTCTCTTTTGCCTTATCCTTGGTAGCAAAAAACAGGGTAGACAATAACAGAGCGGACACGCTGGTCATAATTAGCGTAAATATCAGGACATATCTTGTAGAATCCACTTGATTGATTTTTTATGTTTACCGAAAAACCGGATAATAATTTTAATGTTAAAGCTGATGCAGGTCCTACTTTACCTACCCACCCTCTAGTGTGCTGCAACCTCTTTGGGTTGTTCGATCATTAAGTTAGTAGCAGAAGAAGATTTGACCCTTGCTGCACGACGATTCATATTCGCCTGCAATACGTAGTGATCGATCAGTGGG
>CBDUIU010000578.1:0-3611 GCA_965367335.1 uncultured Saprospiraceae bacterium | reverse complement strand
GAGGGAATTGGGAGCAATTTATTACCAGTCCGGTTGCGGATCAATGGATACAGTTCAGTATTCAGCTGCATGGCGTGATTTACCTGCTTGGCGCATGTACCGCGCTATTTATCCATAGGGTACCGAGGTTATGGAGTAAATGGACACTTGGTACTTGCAGCGTTTTATTAACCATTTTGGCTGCACTGTATTGTAAAGAGAAATTTTTTAGCTTAGGACAGTTTTTTGAATATAGCTTACAATTTAGTAGTCCTATTTTATTGTATTTATACACTTTTTATCCCAACAAAGAAGCTACATGGATCCAATGGATGCGTTGGGCCGTTGCTTTAACTTTTGCCTGTCATGGGCTATACGCTGTAAATTACTATCCCCGACCTGGTAATTTTATAGAAATGACGCTAAACATTTTACCAATTGAAGAAACCACCGCTTATCAATTCCTATTCCTGGCAGGAATCGCGGATTTTATTGTTGCAGCGGCCTTATTACTAATACGGGGAAGGTGGATCATTCCTTTTATCGCTTACGCTGTACTCTGGGGCTTCGCTACTACTTTGGCCCGAATATTTGCTTATATCGATTTCACTTTCTTTGTAGAATCAGTAGCCCAGTGGTTTCATGAAAGTCTATTTAGATTTCCACACTTCTTGATTCCATTAGCATTGTTATACTTTTATACTAACCACAAAAAAGCCAATACCTAGGTTTTATGTTCAGGTTACAAGGCTAAAATTTCTGCTAAACGCATCAAATCCCCATCCACATCTTTTACCTTAGAGATGGCATCTTCAAAGGGTGTAAATACAATTTTATTGTTGGAAAGCCCTACCATGACGTTACGAATATCTTTGGGACCAATTAATGCCTCCACCGCGCCATTACCTAAACGGCTGGCTAGCACTCGATCAAAGCAAGTAGGGGAGCCTCCTCTCTGTAAATGGCCGATAATAGTAACTTTGATATCGTAATAATCAAACCGCTTTTTTACTTCTGCGGCAACTTCCATTGCGCCGCCTGCTTTATTGCCTTCTGCCACAATCACCAAGCTGAACAATTTACGTCTTTTTGCCCCTTTTTTGAGCATCTCGATCAGGCCTTCCATCTGAGACTCTCTTTCCGGAACCAGAATACTTCCTGCACCACTCCCAATCCCGGTATTCAGTGCGATGAATCCCGCATTTCGTCCCATTACCTCTACAAAAAACAAGCGATTGTGAGAGTCTGCAGTATCGCGAATTTTATCTACTGCTTCGACGGCGGTATTAATTGCCGTATCAAAGCCAATCGAGTAATCTGTTCCGTAAAGGTCATTATCAATCGTTCCGGGAATACCAATAAAAGGGATATTACATTCTTGTGAGAAAATATTTGCTCCTGTAAAGGTTCCATCTCCGCCAATGGCAATACACGCATCGATGTCGTGTGCAATCAGCGACTCATGTGCTTGTTTACGACCTTCCTTAGTCCGAAATTTTTCACTACGAGCTGTTTTCAGAACAGTGCCACCCCGATGTATAATATTACCAACATCACTTGTTTCCAGGCGTTTGAGGTCACCATTGATCATCCCTTCATATCCTCTAATAATACCATAGATATGTAAATCATGGTAGGTGGCTGTACGTACAACTGCCCGAATAGCTGCATTCATGCCGGGAGCATCTCCACCTGAAGTAAATACGGCAATACGTTTAATATTTTTACTCATAGGTAATCCGCCTAATTGGTTTGTTTAAAACTGGTTTTCTCTGATGACAGCAAGCTTATGAAGTAGCTGAACTTTGATTCAATTCAAGGTGAAAGGTCGCCAATGCATCAATTGGCTTACGGACAATCCTTCCAAATTGCAGATCATTCTCTTGTAATACTTCCTTTAGTAAGCCGGAAAAGTGATGAGCAATCGACCCAACAAAAGATATCGGTAATTCCTGATGATTGTCGTATTTCATCACATGACGACGAACAAATTCGCTAAAGGCAGTCTTTACCAGGCTCTTAATAAATGGATGACTCTGATGCTGACTTAGAAACTTTGCGTGAGAAGCCAAATAAACATTGGCCTTTCCACTGTCATAAATTGCATTTAAAATAGTGCGTTTGTTATCGCCAAGATAATTTTCAAATGTAGGTATGAAATCTTTTGGCATTTCCCTGTAAAAGTAACATTGTATCAGCAATTTTCCTAAATGCATGCCGCTTCCCTCATCACCTAACAGGTGACCAAGGTTGGTAACATTATCTGTTACTTGTTTGCCATCATAGATACAAGAATTAGATCCGGTGCCTAAGATACACGCAATTCCCGGTTGATGTCCACAAACCGCACGAGCTGAAGCTAATAAATCATGTTCTACCTCAACTTTTGCATTCGGAAAAAGGGATGTTAGCGCTTTAGCTACAATTTCACAGCGATAGCTATCCGAGCAACCCGCTCCATAATATACGACACCATCTACTTGAGCTACATCAATAGCCCTGGCCAGCGTTCCGCGTAGCGTTGTTTCAATAAATTCAGAAGAATGTAAGAAAGGATTAAACCCTTGAGTATTGATGATTCTATGGTCGGGGTTACCGTCAAGAACCAACCAATCTGCTTTCGTGGAACCACTGTCAGCAATTAGTATCATAAGGCGTTAGTTTTGCGTGTCGTGTAATTAAACGATCTGTGATTTATTTACACCAAAGGTAGTGTATTTGTTACACTAAGTGAAAGCTTTGCAATAAATTTTCTTTCTTTTCTAAAATTCCATTTTCCTTTCTCTTTGATTTAGATTTTTTAGTAATAAAAGGAAGCTTCGAATTTTGCGATTTCCGGTTTTTTAAAAGCAATATCCCAAAAACCATCATAGCTTAAATTCTTCGGAAGATATAAATTTCCAGCTTTCGTTAACTCTATATTCATGGTAATGTCAAAGCCATATAATGCGCCTTGGTAGGTCAATTGATAACTGCGGCCAAGAACCTGAAAAGTGGTTTTATCAAAATAAGTAGATAACGACTTGATCACCGTTTTACCCACTTTCTTTTCTTCGTATTCTGGCTTTACAAAGGCAGAAAAGATATAACAATCCCATTTACCTTGATACTGTCCACCCGTAAAATGAAAATTATAATACTTTGCCATTTTAGGGCTAAAAATCTCCGTTTTATGTCCAATTAGTGGAATGTCTGCTTTTTCACCCGGTGAGAAAATCAGCTTCTTTAACTCAGCAATGTGCTTAGACATTCCTTTGGGAGACTCGGTAGGCGTAACCTTGTTGGCGTCGTAGCAGAAGGGTTGATCAATTAGAAAAAGTTTATGGTAGAGTTTTGCTGTATAATACCGCAAATCTTTTTGTTGGCGTTTCTTCTTAAAATAATTGCCCCTAATTACTTCATTTTTCCTTTGCATCTCACTACAGTTCCCATCGGAAACCTGAATGGATCGACAGGCATAATAGGCTTTCTCCTTCCTCTTTTTATCAAACAACTGGATGCGATTATCTGCCTGGTAGGAGCGGGTTCGAATATTTTGAAACGCCTGATAAAAACTGGTATCCTGCCGTACGAGTCGGATAAAATCTTCTACATCCAAGCCAGCTCGCGTAGCTGTTACCATGACTGAATCC
>CBDUIU010000577.1:0-3627 GCA_965367335.1 uncultured Saprospiraceae bacterium | reverse complement strand
GAGATTAGAACTACATTTGTTCAACAATGCCAAGAAATCAATTTTATATTCTGCAAAATATAATAATTCAAAATATTTATTTACCAAAAATAAAATTTCAAGTATTTAATACTTTACTTAAAATTTCATATGCCCAAAAATAAATTTATTACAGAGGCAAGATCGAGTGCAAATATCAGAACTATTGAATTATAAAATATGGAGTTAATGATTATTTCAGGAAGATGACGTGCAATTAGCTATCATTTTCAACACCTCTGTTGTCCATATTTCAGGAGCCTCAATCATTGGGTAATGCCCCACCCCATCGATTAGCTGTAATTGACTATTTGAGATTTCATCATGTAATACAAAAGCCATTTCTTTGACAGCAACAGGATCTTCAGTTGCCCAAAGTATATTAACAGGAAGTGAGGTTGTTTTTAAGGCGCCGATCCAACGATGCCAAAATAAACGCCGCTCGCGGATGTACTGAGTTAAGCCAGGTAAAACTGCTCTTCCATTACCTCGAATTAAAAACTGCCAGAGAATTTTTAATTCTTTCGGGTTAGCCTTGGAAGGGTCACCCCAGATATTGCGCATATTTCTGATGAAGGTTTGCTCGGTGCTTAATCGAGCGACCAAGGGACCAATTTGTTTATGCAGCAGCAATTTTTGGATAAGTCGTAGCTGCGATAATTCTATATGCATACTACCATTCCCTAGCGTTAGGCTCTTAATATGAATGGGTAGGATTCCCCGTTCTTGTCTGGCTAATAATTCAGTGGCGATACTGGTACCATAATCATGAGCAATAATATGCGCCTCACGAACTCCCAATTGTTGCCATAACAACAAAGCATGATCTGTTTGTTCAATAAGAGAGTAGGAATAATCCAAAGGTTTATCAGAAAGGCCAAACCCGAGATGATCATGAAGAATGAGCCTGTAATGCTCACTAAGCCGGGAGATGACATGCTGGTAATCGTAACTACAGCTGGGATAACCATGAAGAATGCATAAATTCTCCCCGCTCCCTTGGTCGATAGCAAATAAACGATGTTGATAAGTTGTATAATATTGACCTAGCTGAATCCAGGATTCGACTGTATGCATACAAGAAGTATTTAATGCAAATAGACTGATTCAGGCTAAGTATACCCAGAAAACACAAAGTGCGCTTTACTCAACTTCTTCATCAAAATACACTTTGTAAAAATGCATCTTTCGCTCTTCATCGTAGCCTTTCTCAATAAATCGCTCTGTGACACTAGGATCGTTGATATCTAATTTTATCTGTATTCCTGTGTTGAGCTTAATCGTATCATAAATACGACGGCTTGCCGTTTTAAATGCTGGTTTAGAGATCGCAAATTGATTCACGCCATCCAGGGCATAGGTCTTTTGGTATTCCTTGAAATCATCCGCCATATTTTCGGAAGGGAGCACTTCCTTGGAAAAATCGTCAAAATCAAAATAATCATTACTTCCGAAATAGTCTACTGAATTTGCAAGAAACTTAACTTGCTGTTGCTGATTTTCAGCGGGAATAATTACTTCTTTAGAAAAATCATTTACCAATTGAAGATAGGATCGGGTGTGAAAATTATCATCATGGACAAAGTCAATATTGAGGAATCGATCCGGCCAGTAAGCAGCATCATAACTGTTATTATCACAACAAAGAACCCGGTAGCCATCACCTGCTTCAGCTTTGAGGATCAGCGCACCTTTATCAAGTTTTCCCAGATTAATGCCTTCTAGTTTGTCGAGAGCCAGCATATCTCCTTCGTTGGTCACTTTCAAGATATGAGCTTTTTCCTCTGTCTTAAAAATACCATAGGCTTCACATGGCAAACCATCATAAGAGATGCCCGTGAAAGAAGCCACATATAACTCACCAGATTTAATATTCGGGTGATCAGACTGCCGATAGAGGTGCTCTAAGATATTAACCGACTCAGCGAGTAAATTGGTAGGGTCTTCGAAGATATTAGAAGAAAAGCTATATAACTCATTGTATTTTAAGTCAGTTGCATGACGAAACCGAAGCCATTCGGGGTTGCGTTTAAATGGTTTGAGGAAAAATTTCAAAAGCGTATCCTGCATGTAATCATTAGGGCTATAGAGGGCCGCCGAGATAAAATTACGTTCAGCACGATGCTTATTTCCTACCCGGTGAATGGCAATTTGATCAATCTGTACATTAGAAAACTTAATCATAGTATTACTATTTAAAGAGACGAGTGAAGCGGCGACAAAAATAGAAATAAATTAGCAGAACAACTGTTCCTAAGTTCAAGAAAAAACAGATTTGCTGCAATCATAAATTTGCTCTCCAGGCTAATAAATCTAACAGAGGATAAAGAGATATAAAATAAAAAAACCCCAAATCTATAAACAAGATTCGGGGTTCCAGCTTTTCTTTTCAGGAAGTGCCCAGAACAGGACTCGAACCTGCACGGCCTTGCGGCCACTAGCCCCTCAAGCTAGCGTGTCTACCAATTCCACCACCTGGGCTTTAGCATGCTATTTTAAAAAGCGGTGCAAATATACACCAATTCTAAAAACATATCCTAAAGTAATTTAAAAAAAATATCCGAATCAAAATACTCTACCATTTTTAACCTTGGCGTAAGCGCTATAAAAAAAAAATAAAAAAAAATATTGTCACATATTTCCTTTTCATTATATAAATCAATTCCCTTCACCCTAACCACTCCCTAAATAAAATAACCCTCTCTCCAAATATCTACCTACTTTTATAACCTTTAATGGTCAATAAGTGAAATTGAACAATCAAATGAAAAATAATCCTTCTATAAAAGTTGGTCACAGATAACATAGTATACATTTGACAATAAGTAATGTCTTTATTACATTTGCTATATAATTAGTTGTTATCCCCAGTTGTCTTAGCTTTTTTGGATAGAGAGCAACCCGAGATAGGAAAAACAAAACCGTTTTAACAAATGTGGATTAAAGATGAGATGGCTTTAACCACTCCTGTTTTCTCCAAGTCGTGTTCCGCTCCCATGTACATTATCTTTACACCCTGGTCTTCTTAATTAAGACCGGCAATACCGTTTTAACATGGAACACTTTGTACTTTATTGTATTGTAATGTCGTCCGCGGTTTTAGGTTCAATTGCACTAGCCCGGCCTGAAAAAGAACAAACTACTCCCCAAAACAATTCTTCTACTTTACCTCCTCCAAATCCTCCACCTCTGGATTCCTTTGCCAATTGGCGAAAGGTAACCCGGAAATATACTTCTAAGGCTAAGACAGATTCGTTGGAAACGATAAGTATGCCCGGCCAATTGGAGCTATTTGGAGCGCAGCCTGAGGGATGAGCTCCCTCCTCTTTCCACTTCAAATTTTACTAGAACTACACTTTTAGAGTTAAAATCAAGTCATCCAGACAATAGCCAACTAATGTCTGATTGGATCAGAATAAACTGGAGTAACGTTTACTCCACTTTGAGAACACCCTTAATATTAGTTTCTTTAATTAGAGACCAAAGTCGCTTGATCGTCCGTCTTGGCAAAACCGAGACGGGCTTTTTTTATTGTTTTCTAGCTTTAATCCAAATCCGTGCATAGTCTATATATTCAGATATTTTCATCTCCTGAAAATCTTTTTTCCG
>CBDUIU010000576.1:0-3639 GCA_965367335.1 uncultured Saprospiraceae bacterium | reverse complement strand
GTCCCTAAGCTAAAAGCATTTTCTAATTTATTGTATTCGATGAAATGCCGTACGCCCTCGTTATTGGTTTGTAAAATCCCATAATAGCTGCTATCCGAATCTGGCTCGGTATCTGAAAACTTGACTCTGCGTTTTTGAACTTGAAAACGATGCTTGATTCGGTAAGATCGCTTGGGAGCAATGCCCGGCATATTACGCATGGAATCCTGCTTGTTGAGGCGCCAATAATGAATATAAGTTAACCGCCGATCATCATGTCGGGTTACTGCTTCTTCATTGTCTAACAAGATAGGCACGAAAATAGGATTTACTACATTGTCCGTATTGAAGCTAGACGTGTCGACCCCGCCATTATCCTGCTGCTGGACTACATTGTCTTGGCCTGCTGATTGTTGTAGACGCCAAGATTTTTCATTCGATTGTATTCTAAAGAATAATTAATCCCATTGGCGAAGTTCCGACTAAACCGTCCTTTAAAATAAACATCATTCTGAGTTGGGCCCTGCGTAAAGAACAGATCTGAAAAGGCCCGGTCAATTTCGTAGTACCTTAGCTGGTCAGCATAAACCTGGTAAAGATCAAATTGATGAAACCCATCATCAAAGCCCTGATAGTGCCGAGGCTGGAAAAAAAGCGGCTGGTGTGCAGAGCCAAGATTCCCTAAAGTGCCATACTCCAGTAAGCGGTCCCGTGCGGGATCATATTGTTGAAAGTGTAAGCCGATGGAGGTGTCATTGAAAGGGGTTATCCCTTCCAGATCATTGGGAAGTAAATATTTGACGCGAATTGCATCTGAACGGATCTCTTCCTCTTGCTGACTAGTTGGCGAAGTGGAGCGACTACCACCGGACGAGACCTTGGAAGGGTCAAATTGTGCACTGAGAGAGGCAGTCAATAGTAAAAAGAAAAAAAGCGGCCACCAACTAATTCGCAAGCAGTTGATATTGTTGGTTAATTTGTATTGAAAATACATCATACGGAACCCAGGCTGCTTTTTCTTTGTGGCTAAAAATTACTAGTATATAACGGAGAGATCGATCTCATATTGGTTATACAATTTTCCCAATAAAACTGGTAAAGCAAAACAAGGTAAAGAGGCATTTTTTATGCTACCCCCTTTTTTCCCTCTGGCCCCTTTTCCTCCTTTTCCCCTTTTCCTTACCCTTCCTCTCCCAGATCAATCAATGCCGGGCTCATACCCATATTTGAGAATCCTCCGTCATGATATAAGTTCTGCATAGTGACCAGGCGGGTAAGATCCGAAAACATGGTAATCGCATAGTCAGCACAAGCTTCTGCCGGGGCATTACCCAGGGGAGACATCTTATCTGCATAATCGTAGAATTCCTGAAAGCCTTTGATCCCACTGCCAGCCGTTGTCATTGTTGGGGATTGCGAAATGGTATTTACCCGCACATTTTTATGCACGCCATAATGATAGCCAAAGCTACGGGCAAATGATTCCAGCAAGGCCTTGGATTCTGCCATTTCATTATAATCGGGAAATACTCGTTGCGCTGCGATATAAGTCAAAGCCAGGATAGATCCCCATTCATTCATGGCGTCTTGTTGATACAATACCTGCATCATCTTATGAAAAGAGATCGCAGAGATATCAAAGGTCTTTTGCATCCAATCGTGCTTTAAGTCTGTGTAGGCTTTCTTTTTACGAACATTGACAGACATGCCGATGGAATGTAATACAAAATCGAGTTTTCCGCCGAGGATTTCTGTGGATTTAGAGAAAAGGTTTTCCAGGTCTTCCATGCTGGTAGCGTCGGCGGGAATAATTTCCGCATTTAATTTTTCTCCTAACGTTTGAATACCGCCAAAACGCAAGGCGACCGGAGCATTGGTGAGTGTGATTTTGGCGCCTTCTTCAACGGCGCGTTCCGCAATTTTCCAGGCAATGGAGTTTTCGTCTAATGCGCCGAAGATGACGCCACGTTTTCCTGCTAGTAGGTTGTAAGGCATTTTATTGATTTTTGTATGTCCCGGAGCATGCTCCGATAAAAATACTTATGCTCCTGCTTGCCGCTAGGCGAACAGGGTTAAGTGTAGTCGTAATACTTGTATTCAACTTTACCACAAAGGTATCGGTAAATTAGGTCATCTCCCTAGTAGTTCTTTCGCATTCTCAATTGCTGAGGCCGTTGGTGGATTACCGCTTAACATTCTCGCAACAGCATGTACCCGATCTTCCTCAGAGAGTAATTTAACGGAAGTGACCGTGCGGTCGACTTTGTCTTTTTTATGGACAAAATAATGACGATTCGCTTTTACGGCTACTTGCGGTGTATGGGTAATCGTCACTACCTGATGTTGTTTGGCCAGGTCACGAAGAATATTTCCCATCTTCATAGCCACGTCACCAGAGATTCCGGTATCAATCTCATCAAAGATTAAGGTTGGAAGTGGGATCGCAGAGGCAACCAGTGATTTAGTACAGAGTGTCAGTCTGGATATTTCTCCACCGGAAGCCACGTCTTTGATCGGCAAAAACCGACTGCCCTTATTCGGGGCAAAAAGATACTGAACATCGTCCAATCCCGTAGGACTTAATTTTTCCAGTTCATTAACCTCAATCTGCAGGCGTGCATTTTCCATGGCCAATTGACTTAACAATTTGTGCACATTATTGACGAATTTATCTACTACACTTTTTCTGCGGCTGGATAATTCTAGTGCCTGGGCAGTCAGCGTTTTTTTCTGCTGCTCTAATCCTGTTTCGAGGGATTCGATTTCTTCCGATAGATCCGCAAATTGACCTAACTGCTGTTCCAGGGATTGCTGTATCTCCAACAAGGCTTCGATGTCGTTGACATGGTGCTTGTTCTGAAGCTTATAGATCATATCCAGACGGGCCTGGATCTCCGGGATGCGCTCAGCATCGTATTCCGTTGATTCGGCCAGCTGCTCAAATTCGTCCGCTAAATCTTGTAGCTCAAGCAAAAGTCCGTCAAATCGACGAGCCAGCGGATCTAACTTAGCTTCGTACTTACGAATGGCTGAAACGGCATGTACCAAATCCTGCAGTTGACTCGAAATGGAAGGCTCGTCTTCATTCAAAGCCCGATATACTTGTACGAGGGTGCGTTTTATATCTTCGGCATTAGTCAGGCGGTTGAGCTCCTGTTCTTGTTTTTCCTGTTCACCAGTCATCAACTCGGCTTCATTGAATTCACTGAGTTGAAATTGCAGGAAATCCGTTTCCCGGGCGGCCCGAGCACTTTGCTCACGGAGGTCTTCCAGTTTTCGTTGATCTGCCTGGTATTGGCGATAGCCTTTTTGGTACTTCGCAAGCAACTCATTATTTCCCGCCAATGCGTCCAGCATCCGTAATTGAAAAGAAACGGAGTGAATATCCAAAGTATCAAACTGCTGATGAAGATCGATCAGGGAGCCGGAGAGTTTTTGTAATACCTTAAGGTTAACGGGCGTATCATTGATAAAGGCCCTGGATTTCCCTGAAGGTGTTAATTCACGCCGGATATGCGTTTCATCCTCATAATCCACATCATGTTCCTCAAAAAAGGCTTTGAGTTTGTACCTTTTTAACAAAAAAGTAGCCTCCACAATGCATTTCTTATCCTCGTGATAAAGCACTTTGGTGTCCGCTCTTTTACCCATAATCAAACC
>CBDUIU010000575.1:0-3644 GCA_965367335.1 uncultured Saprospiraceae bacterium | reverse complement strand
GCCCGGATTGTCGGCGCCCGAATGAATGAATTGCCCCTCTCCAAGATAAATACCAACATGGCGTACCTTTTCCTGAGCGTCGTTGGTTCTTTCCCCAAAGAAGATGAAATCTCCCGTTTGCAGACCTCTGAAGGTTGTATCCGTAGGAACATCAACACCGGCGTTTACTTGTTGGGAGGCATCCCGGGGCAATACAAAACCATTCAGAAAATAGACGGTTTTTGTGAAGCCGCTGCAATCCATACCCTTGCCGGAAGTCCCTCCCCAAAGATAAGGGCGGCCAACCAGGGAAAGAGCAGTGCGAACGATCTCCGGGGTGGGCAGATTCTCTTTACTTTCCAGCCAGGATATCTGATCCCGGACCAGGTCACCCGCAACAAATCCTTTACGGCCATCGGGAAAGGCTACCTCGCGGTATTGACCAGATGTACTTTCGCTCAGCAAAATATTGCCGGCAACCAGATCACTTATCCGGCCGGCCGGAGGACCGGGAGCATCCAGGACAAATCCATAATCCCCGGTGAAGATTACTTTTTCGGTGTCCAGCCATTCCTGATAAGCTTGATCATCCATTAGTATATATGCCCCACTGTCCAACCATCCCAGATATCCGTCGGGAGTTTGCACATAAGACCAGGCGCCTTCCTGTTTGTACACCTTAAGGCCAGTGCCCAGCAAGGCCTGGGTGGCGAGTTCTCCACTGTGTTTTGGATTAGATCGAATATTGGCCACGGACACGTTCACCACACCTCTGGAAGGCAAAGCCGGATCCGGTAGCAATTTAATCTTATCAACGAAAGTGACCTGCTTTTGGTCCAACATTTGTAACACAGCCGCATAAGCTTCCGGTAGGTTAGTTTCTCCCTCCAGAAATACCGTATCATTTCGGGAATGAGACTTGACGTCGAAGAGGACTACCCGCCGGTCCGGAGCATAAGTCTTTTGGATCTCGGTAATCGCCGCTTTTATCGGCTGCGGTACGGTGCGGTCCATACAAGCGGTGAACCCGAACAGGCCGGCCAGTAAGATAATAAGGGAAGCTAGGAAATGAAGACTAAGTTTATTTCTCATAGTGGCGTCATTTAATGATGGCAGGACACCTACAAAGATACGAATAGCCTTCATAAAAAATTGGCCGACTGAATGAGTAACATTCAGTCGGCCATGATTTAGTGATGGTTGCCTAATTAATAAATAAAGCGGCAATAGGAGGCCAGCAGTAGGTGCCAGTTTTTTTACTTAGTTACCTCCGGTGTTTAACCCGTTGTTCAGGGTGTTGCTTATTGCTTTGCCTACAGAAGCTAAATTATCCTCAAAAATGCAATTTTGAGTCACATCCTTACAAATACCACTATTATCGCGGTGGTTGTAGATAGCGCTTCCTTTTACTAATGATTTGTTATTAATGAATTTACATCCTAAAACCGTTACAATGGTTTTGCCAAATTTGGCGCGATTCATGATCCCGGCACCATAAGTAGCAATATTGTCACTGAAATGGCATTCTTCGATTCTGGGGGTACAGGTACCTTCATCACCATTGTTGTAAATGCAACCTCCGTCCAGGTCAGCCTGGTTATCAATAAAGCTGCACATCTTGATTAGTGGGCTACTGTTGCCGCCCTTGCCTGCATAATTGTAAATAGCACCGCCGAGACGGGCCAGATTTTGTTTGAAGATACAATTTTTAATAGTAGGTGAAGAGTTGAAGTTGAACCAGGCAGCTCCGCAAGTAGTGCGGTGCACATTAGCTTCGGTGCCATTAGCACTGCCGTCACTGATAGTGAAGCCATCGATAATAGTCGTTGCTCCAATTTTTTCTGCATACACTACGGTGAAGGAATTATCATCTTTTGAGGCTGTTCCGATCTCTCCACTCAGAATCGTTTGATTCAGGGTAAGATCCCGTTCTGCGAGGCTTTTTTCAAAACCTGCGAAACCGCCGTATAATGAAACTTCGTTCACCAGATTGAAGGCAACATGCCGGTCGCCATCATAAGTGGGTACGTATATACCCGCTGCGACCCATATCTGATCGCCTTTTTTCGCTGCCTTTAGCGCCTTCTGTAGGTCGCCATAAGCATTTTCCCAAGATTGGCCATTACCGTTACTTCCGTTCTTTACAAAAATAGTCGTCTTAGCGGCATTCAGCTGTAAGAGGGAAATCGTCACCATGATCCATAGAAGCAAACCCTTTCTCACGTCTTTTCCTTTTTTTGAAGTTGGACAAAAAATCGCAGACTCTCTAAAAGCTCTATTGGTATTTCCAGTGTAGCATTCCCGGCTTGAGATTGACAATAAAAAACCGGGTCTTGCCGCCACTGGTATGGCGTCAAAACGAAAGGTACAAAATGAAATGTAGCATCCGATCAATAAACCTGTAGCAGGCTATTGACAAAATGGTTGTGGGATTGTAAAAAAATAATTAAGGCTTGGCCCAATGGGCCGGGGATTTGCATTGTGGTTTCGGGGTAAAGCAAGATGACTCATGGGGATGAGTCTGTAAGATGTGCAATTGGACTGATAGTATGTGTAAAAAAACGAAGGTGAATGTATTATTATTTCACCACGTGTGTCAAACGTTGTCACAATAATAGGAAAACAATTTGATATATTCAAATCCCTAATACATGTGTACGGAGTGTTTTTTAGGAAACGGTAGGGTATGACGAGGAAACGGTAGGTATTGCCGAAAATTGGTTGAAAAATAAAGTGAAATCTTTTTTTATCCCTCTAACATTTTTTTTATTTTTATGCAACCAAAAAGGAGGATTCTCGTTCAACACCATTAAATAAAGTATTTTTTTTGCTTGAAGACCCATAATTCATTGATAAAAAGGCTATTATAAATTTTATAACATTAATTGATCTTCCGGCAGTCCCCTCTACAACCCTAGGGTAATTTTATAAGGAATGCGTGAGCTTAATTAAACAGAGAAGCCTTCGTAAGCCTCATCCGAAAAATTGAGACAGACCTATCTGCTATACCACACTAATAAAGCAAAAACAATATCCGGTTTAAGCCGGCAGCACCCATAATTTAACTAATTTTCCGGATGGTCTAGCCTATCCGGCTATGAGTAACTACCATGAACAGTCAAATTAAACCGATTAATCGAGGAAAGTCCGTTTTCCCAACACTGCTCAAGCGGGCGGGCTTGCTAAAAGTTATCCCCCTACTGGCTAGTTGTTGGTTAGCAATAGGGCAGGTGAATGCTCAGGATATTCACTATACACAGTTCTATAATGCACCTTTAACCATTAATCCGGCGCTGACCGGTGTTTTTGGGGGTGATGTGCGTTTCATGGGCAATTACCGGGGCCAGTGGGCCAGCACTCCGGTGGATTATCGCACCTTTACCGCCGTGGCTGATATGAAATTTATCAATCGCACGGCGAAGAAAGGTTTTTTCTCCGGCGGTTTATCCTTTAATTATGATCAGGCCGGTTATTCCAAGCTCAATCTTACCAATCTTGGCCTGAGTGGGTCCTACACCCATCAGCTTACTAACAATTTCTTTACTTCATTTGGCGGTTTGATCTCCGCCAATCAGCGTCGGTTCCAACTGGATGACCTAACTTTTGATAGTGGGTTTGATACCGGCAGCGGTACTTATGATCCTACTTTGGGTTCCGGAGAGAGC
>CBDUIU010000574.1:0-3650 GCA_965367335.1 uncultured Saprospiraceae bacterium | reverse complement strand
CCATAGCCACCAGTTGCTAAGACGACACAATGCCCAGCAAAACGCTCTAATTTTCCATTTAATAAATTACGAGCGATTATCCCCCTTGCTTTCCCATCTATTTTTACCAAATCTAACATCTCATGCCGATTATACATTTCGACCGTACCTAGAGCGATCTGACGTGATAAAGCCTGATAGGCACCAATCAACAATTGTTGACCAGTTTGGCCACGAGCATAAAAAGTGCGTGAAACCTGAACCCCGCCAAAAGAACGATTTGCCAACAATCCTCCATATTCCCTGGCAAAAGGTACACCCTGTGCAACAGCTTGATCAATAATATTGACACTTACTTCAGCCAACCGATGAACATTGGCTTCACGAGAACGATAATCTCCTCCTTTGATCGTATCGTAGAAAAGGCGATAAATACTATCTCCGTCATTCTGGTAATTCTTAGCAGCATTGATACCACCCTGAGCAGCAATACTGTGAGCACGACGAGGACTATCGTGAAAAGTGAAACATTTTACTTTATACCCCAACTCACCAAGAGTAGCCGCAGCAGAAGCTCCGGCTAAACCTGTTCCGACCACAATTACTTCAATACGACGTTTATTATTTGGAGCGACGAGATTCATAGTAGAACGATACTTCGTCCATTTCTCGCTGAGCGCACCTACAGGTACTTTAGGATCCAGTTTCATTTGGATGTTTTTTTATGAATTTCAAAAATGCACACCTGAATTAATGGCAGATGATTAAGTGGCTTGGGTAAAAAAGAAATAAACAGGAATCACTGCAAATGCCAGTGGGACTACAATTGCATAAACAAAACCGACCCCTTTAATCAAAGGCATGTACTTTGGATGATTCCAGCCGATAGTTTGAAAGGCAGATTGGAAGCCGTGTAATAAGTGAAACCCGATTACAATCATAGAAATGACATAAAAAGCAACATAGATCGGATTGCTAAAAGCTGCTGCTACAATTGTATATAAATCTTTTACCTCTGTTCCTTCATAATTAGCCATAGGCAAGTTGCCAAGTTTCATTTGTAACCAAAACTGGTACATATGAATTAAGAGAAAAATGAAGATAACTATTCCCAACCATGCCATATTACGAGAAGCAAAGGTGGTAGTCTCGGTGCTTTTTATCGCATAGCGATCAGAACGAGCAGCAGCATTTTTTCGCCATAAAATAATTCCTTGAATCGCATGTAACAGTATACCTGCATATAGCAAGTATGAGGTTGTTTTGATCAAAGGGTTTGTCGTCATGAATTTAGCGTAAAGATTAAACTTTTCGCCACCATCGTCCATCAGTAATTGTAAATTTCCAATTAAATGTATAATTAGAAAGATGATTAAAAAGAGACCGGACAAACTCATAACTACTTTCCGTCCGATTGATGATGTGATAAAAGAAGAAAACCAGCTCATTAGATGTGTTTTGGTTATTTGTACAAATCTATTTATTAAATACCATTTACCAAACCTAAAAGTTGAATAGTAGTATTTTAATGATTTTATTTAGAACTAATCTAATTAATACGCACATATAGTACCTCCTGTCTTTCTAAAATTTAAGAATATGAGAGAAAACCGTATCTTGCAATCGTATGAAAAAAGAACCCAAAATTAGTCTTTCCCATCTGTTAGCTAAATTTCCCAAGGTTGAACTTCCAATTGTCCTTGGCGAAGACGATCATCATACTTTTAGCGCGAAAAATGACCCTATTCCTGAGGCGCTCATTAGTTATTATTTGATCGCTCCTGGAGATTTAGTAGATGAGTTTACTGAATTCGTAGCATGCTTTGCTCTTCCTGATACCAAAAACTTCCACGCTATTGTCTACTGGAAAGCAGGGTTGATGACTTATGAATATGTTTTACAGACATTTAATAAGCAAGGACAAACCATCGATCGTAAAATTATTGGAGGGACTAAAATTCAGGAAAATGTTACCGCACTAACCGTTGCTACTATCGAAGAGAATGGTAGTATTATCATGGCCGGAGGAGTTTCTCATAACGATGAAGGGACTTATGATGCCACGACTACGGAGTCAATCCATTTGGAATTACTCCCCAGTGGCCAGATCGTGGGAACAAATTAACCTTGGCTCGCGTTATGGCTGTGAATACATGAATACAAACACCTACTTTAAGCTACCTTTCTCACCTGGATTTATTTTTCTCGGAAGCAATTCTATCTTTTCGATAATCAAGCTCCTTCTAAAGGGAGCCTTGCAATTCACCTTTTACTGTCGCAAGTAAACATCCTTGGATACTATATATTTTTATTGATGAAAATGAGAAACAATAAACTTACTCCTTTAAGTAAAATAAGCAGGTGTTATTTTAAAAATATTTTATGAAAAAGAAAAAATCCTCTATAAAAGGAAAAAAATTACATGCCGGTCAATTACGTGGCGCAATTATGAAAATGATGCAGCGTCACCCCGGCAAAAGGCTCAATGCCAAACAGATTATCAAAAAACTGAAAATCACTAATAGTCAAGATGCAGTTAAAGATGCCTTGAATAAACTACAGGGCAAGGGTCAGTTGCGTGCAACAAAAGATGGAAAATTTCAAATTGACGGTGATGCTATGATTGCCCATCGGCCTTCAGGTCCATCTACCGAACACATTGGTAAGGTGGATATGACACGTACCGGTTCAGCTTTTATTGTATGTGATGATTTGGAAGATGACGTATTCATTAATGCAAAAAAATTAAATGGAGCCTTAAATGGAGACAAGGTCAAAATTCGAGTTTTTAAACCTAGTAGTCGGTCACGTCGTAGAGAAGGGTCTGTCATTGAAGTGTTGGAAAGAGCTACTGAAAGTTTTATAGGTACCTTACGTCTGACTCGAAAATATGGATTGGTCATTCCCGACCAACTTAATATGTCAGATATATTCGTGGCATTTAAGGATATAAAAAAAGAAGCAGAGGACGGACACAAAGTCGTTGTTAAAGTAACTGACTGGCCAGAGCGTCATAACCAAAACCCATCAGGTGTAATTACGACGGTATTGGGGGAAGCAGGTAGCAGTGATATTGAAATGAAGTCTATTCTAATCAACAATGGGTTTGACTTGGTATTTCCTGAAGAAGCTATTGCAGAATCAGAAGCTTTGAGTGATGAAATCACTGAAAAAGATTTAGCAGAACGTAGAGACATGCGCGATGTCATCACTTTTACCATTGACCCTGTCGATGCTAAGGATTTTGATGACGCCTTGTCCTACCAGGAGTTAGAAAATGGTGACCTGGAGATTGGTATTCATATTGCTGACGTCACTCACTATTTACACCCCGGCACCGCTTTAGATAAAGAAGCTTATGAGCGCTCTACATCGGTATACCTTGTAGACAGAGTTTTACCGATGCTCCCCGAGCGATTATCTAATGGTTTATGCTCGCTTCGACCTAAGGAAGATAAGTTTACTTTTTCCGCAGTTTTCACCTTTGGGAAAGGAGGAAAAATAAAAGGTCGATGGTTCGGAAAAACCTTAACACATTCGGATCGAAGGTATGCCTACGAAGAGGCACAAGAAGTGATTGAAAGTGGAACCGGGGACTATGCAAGTGAGTTACAACAGTTAAATAAGATTGCTTTAAAACTACGGAAGGATCGCTTTAAGAATGGAGCTAT
>CBDUIU010000573.1:0-3654 GCA_965367335.1 uncultured Saprospiraceae bacterium | reverse complement strand
TAAACCGAATAAAAGAAATTTGTTTTTCATGAACATTTGGTTTTGATTTATACCTGAAACTTAGCAATTAATTAAAAATACATAAAAGCAAAGCCGACAGATCAATAGAGAAAAACGACGAACACTAAGCTTCTTCCTCTACGATGTTTACTTCTGGTTTCATCTGTGGAAAAAACAATACCTCCTGAATAGAACTCTGATTGGTCATCAACATTGTCAGGCGATCAATTCCAATCCCTAACCCGGAAGTCGGTGGCATACCATATTCCAGGGAACGGAGGAAGTCTTCATCCAGTACCATTGCTTCATCGTCGCCACGAGCTGCCAATTTAAGCTGCTCTTCAAAACGCTCACGTTGATCAATCGGGTCGTTTAACTCAGAGTAAGCGTTAGCGATTTCTTTACCGTTTACAAAGAGTTCGAATCGTTCTACCAGTCCATCTTTACTGCGATGTTTTTTCGCCAAAGGTGTCATCTCAATGGGGTAGTCAGTAATGTATGTAGGTTGAATCAGTTGATCTTCTACTTTCTCACCAAAGATTTCATCAATTAATTTGCCTCTACCCATTGACTCATCAACTTCTATGTGCAGTTGTTTGCAGAAGGTACGCAAGGCAGATTCGTCCATTTGTGAAATATCTGTTCCGGTATATTTTTCAATTGACTCATACATGCTCATCCGAGTATAAGGCCCGGCAAAATCAATTACATTGTCTCCGTATTGAACTTTAGTTCCACCTGTCACATCCCGCGCAATCGTCTCAATACATTGTTCTACCATTTCCATCATCCAGATATAATCCTTGTAAGCCACATAGATTTCCATAGAGGTAAATTCAGGATTGTGGGTGCGATCCATTCCCTCGTTCCGGAACATTTTACCGATCTCATACACTCCGTCAAAACCACCAACGATTAAGCGCTTTAGATACAACTCATTAGCAATTCGCATAAAGAGCGGCATATCCAGCGTGTTGTGGAAGGTCTCAAATGGACGAGCGGCAGCACCTCCGTGGATGGGTTGTAGTACCGGTGTTTCCACTTCCAACCAACCCTTTGCATCAAAAAAGCGGCGCATGGACTGAATGATACGGCTGCGTTTGATAAAAATGTCCTTTACCTGTGGGTTTACTGTTAGATCCACATAGCGTTGACGATAACGGAGCTCCGGGTCAGTGAAAGCATCGTAAATATTACCTTCTTTATCCCGTTTGACGATAGGCAAGGTGCGCAGAGACTTACCCAAGAAAGTTAAGCTTTTAACTTTGACTGAGAGTTCACCAGTTCCGGTAGCAAATAATTCACCGGTCACACCAATAAAATCACCAATGTGCAATAAACCCATTAATTGTTTACTCAGTGCTTTTGCTTCTTCCGTTTCACCTATCCCTTTTTTATCCAAATATAACTGAGTTCTCCCCAAAGAATCCTGCAATTTTGCAAAAGGCCCACGTTGGCCCATAAAACGACCAGCCAAACGCACCTCCGGCATTTTTTCTGGTTGATAATCACCCAATGCTCGTACCTTCAAATCTGCCAAAAAATCTTTCAGTGGCATCTCCTCCCGGTCGTCATCAAAGCTGGCATTTTCAGTCAAATGAAATGTGGCAACCAACTCTTCGTTATCCAGCATTTGCTGAACCCGAAATTTATTGTTAAAAATTGCTTCGGCCAATGCTGCTGCTTTGGTAGGGCCAATATGTTTTAAAACCTCCAACCCTTTAACGAAAGCCTCTTTATATTGATCAGTTGTAAAATCCGTAGACATAAAGTTTACAGGAAACTGTTCAGCTGGAAATGGATTAATTCCCAGCGCTTTGATTTTTTCCAGGTTTTCGTATCTTACAATATCCTGATCACTCAGATTCAATTTTTCAAGAGACATATCTTAGTTATGATAGGGGTGCGAAGAATGGATATCAGATTACCCCAAGATTAAAAATTAGAATAATTTATAGTGTTCCTAACCTCATAAAAAGGAAAAGAGTTGCAAAAATAGGTCTTCTGAGTAAAAAACCGGCATTCAGAAGTAAATTTGGCGGAAAGAAGCTGCGGTTTACACAATATTTACGTCTCCGGTCCCTAATTTCTGGTGAATCTTTGTAATTTTGCATAACTTCTCATGTACACAATCACCACCTTCTTACCATACTAAGGTTACTCTTTAGATTGTATGTTTATTTCAGCCTCATTTATTCTTCTAAGGAAATTCGACAAATAACAAACCCTGATTGCACCAAGCAAGCTATTGGAAAAGATCGTTTCGTTACAATAACTACTGAACAAATGCACCTTTATTTTTCATGCCCGACCTTTGGTAATTGGCATTTTCTATCCGCTCGCCTTTTAATCGCTGCCAACATTATCCTATGCTGTTGCCTTTCTTCTACAAAAGCTCAGGTTACGATCTGGCAAGAAGATTTTAATAGCTACGGTAACGGGACTACAGTTGGAACCGACTGGGATGCCTCAATCTTTAATTACTGCGATGGCACACCTGGTACCTGGGGAGTTCAGGGAGGGTCTTTTGTGGCTAGCGATACCGAAGGCTTTAATTGTTGTAATTGTCTTGGCGTTCCTGGACCGGGTAACTGTGGGGATAACTTGAACTTACTGCAAATTGGACCTATCGATATATCCGGGTACTGTAATGTGAGCATCTCATTCTCTTTTGGAGCAAGCGGTGATATGGAATGTATTGACGGGAGCAACACCACTTGTCCAGCCACTTCTCCGGATGTTTGTTTAGGTGGACATGACCAAGCCATATTTGAATACTCGGTAGATGGGAATCCGGCAACTAATTTTGGTTTTTATTGCGGTGATATTCAATGTACAGGTGGAAGTTTTGTTGGTGGTTTAAATGGAAGCTCTCTTTCTTTCACCATTGCCATGGGAACTCAATCCGGCAATGAAAGCTATACTGTAGACGATATCATCATAGAAGGTTTTACAGGCCCGGAAGTAGCCCCTACTGCTACAACTCCAGTCTGTGAAGGGCAAACCATTTTCTTAAGTGAAGTTGCGGGCCAAAGTACAGGTTGGAACTGGGATGGACCAGACGGGTTTGTATCTGGCAGCCAAAGCCCTTCTATTCCTGGTGCTACACAACTTAATGATGGTACTTATTTTTTAACGGTTACTGATGCCAATGGATGTTCCAGAGATACTTTTATTGATGTAACTGTCACGCCTACTCCGGAGATCACCGGTCCAATATCGCTCAACGACTGTGGCAGTGTGACGCTTCCTGTTATTACCGGAAATAATTTGTCTGGGACAGAAGGTTATTACACAGGTTCCGGAGGCACAGGAACTTCCTATTCTCCGGGTGATGTGATCAGCACTACAATTAATTTATTTATCTATGATAACAATGGCGGTTGCGCGGATGAAGAAGTTGTATCGATCACCATTACACCCGGGCCGGATATTACCGGCCCTTTTACCGCTGAAGGATGTGATCAAGTGACGCTACCTGCTATTCTTGGAAACAACCTGACCGGTAATCAAGGTTATTTTACCGGTACAGGTGGTACTGGGACTTCTTATTTCCCGGGTGATGTTATTACATCTACTACTACCCTGTTTATCTATGATGATGACAGTGGCTGTAGTGATGAAGAGACGATCAACGTAACCGTTCATATTAGT
>CBDUIU010000572.1:0-3662 GCA_965367335.1 uncultured Saprospiraceae bacterium | reverse complement strand
ATTGGACACAAAATTTATGGGTGCCCATTATTGCTCATTTGATAAATAATGGTGCACAGATAATCGCCCAGCATCTATATCAGGAACAAATGACTTCGGTTGATTTGGAGCAAATAGACCAAATCCCTATACCAGTAGTAATTGGATCCACATTATTGTTGGCAGGCTTGAGTTATTTACTATACCAACGTCAACAATCACTTACGGCAGAGGTCCAATCAGATACAAAGAACAATCTATGAAAGGATTATTAACGAGAGCTAGTACGGCGTTTATTTTTGTTGGAGTAATGCTGGGTGGACTTTATGGTGGACGGGAGTCCTTCGTGATTTTATTTGCTGTAATCACTGCACTATGTTTGTGGGAATTTCTGGGATTAACCCTGGAAGGAAACAAACAAAAGAGGGATCGAATTCGAAAATTTCTGGGAATGATCCTAGGGCTTACGCCATTTATCCTGGTTGCAGCACTTAAACTAAATCTGGTCAATTCAATCGAAGGGTTTATTCTATTTTCTTCTTTGGTACTTTTCCCGATGATATTTTTGACTTTTATCTATGAGTTATTTACGGGCTCTATCCATCCTTTTACCAATATTGCATTCATCTTACTGGGTATGATCTACATTGGTGTTCCATTTGCCATGCTGGAATTCATTGCTTTTGACGGAAAACTTTTTCACGCAAATATTGTTTTCGGTTTACTACTCTTAACCTGGACAAATGACACTTCTGCTTATCTTGTTGGCTCTCAAATTGGGAAAACACCGCTTTTTCCAAGAATTTCTCCTAAAAAGACCTGGGAGGGTTCAATAGGCGGCGTGGCTATTACCTTCGCAATTGCATTCTTACTTAGTCGGTTTTTTACAGAATTGGTTCTCCATGAGTGGATGACTCTGGCAGCAATAGTAGCATTATTTGGATCTATTGGAGACTTAGTAGAATCTATGCTGAAAAGAAGTGTGCAAATTAAAGATAGTGGAAATTTATTGCCTGGACATGGTGGCTTACTCGATCGATTTGATGGTTTTATTTTTTTGATCCCATACGCTACGGCATATTTATTATGGATAAGGTAGTATATAAGAACACATTAATACATTACGAACAAATTTAATAGGTGGCTTAATATTTGCTTTTTAAGCGTTCACGATCTCAAAAACGCCTTTTAGCTACAATAGTCTGACAATCAAAATTTTATACTAAAAATGTAAATTACTTATAACCACTGTAATACTTTTTTATTAATTTTACGTCTCAAGGATGTAAACCAGAACATATTGAGTTTATATTCAGGATAAAAATAAAATAATGCGAATTCATAAAGAGGGAAGAAAAATCTTATTTAATATGGCCTTAGGCTTAGCAGTACTCAATCTGTTAATCCAATGGTTCTTATCGGAAGCTTTACCATTTGTCGCAGTAACTTCAGTGGTTGTTTATGGTTTAGTGCTACAATTTTTTCGAAACCCATACAGGGAAATCCTTCTTCCGGATGATAACCTCATTTATGCTCCTGCCGATGGGAAAATAGTTGCGATCGAAAAGATTGAAGAAGGTGAATACTTTGGCGACAAAAGGCTGCAAGTTTCGATCTTCATGAGCCCCACAAATGTTCATGTAAACCGCAATCCGGTAGGTGGAAAGGTCAATTATTTTAAATACCACCCAGGTAAGTATATGGTTGCCTGGCATCCAAAGTCTTCTTCGGAAAACGAGCGAACCACCGTTGTTATTGATAATGGAGAGGTAGAAATTCTGATGCGTCAAATTGCCGGTGCAATGGCTAAACGAATTGTTAACTACCTGGAACCCGGCACGGAAGTGAAACAAGGGAACGATATGGGCTTTATCAAATTTGGCTCTCGTGTGGATTTGTTTTTGCCTTTAGAAGCAGAGATTCAAGTAGCAATTGGGCAAAAGGTGAAAGGAAATCGAACGGTAATTGCGAAGGTTGGGGAGTGAACGGTTTTTTGATTTTGCTTCGCAAAAGTTATTACGGATTTTAACCTGACAGGAATGATGCGGGCAAAGTTTCGCTTTGGGGAAAAAGAAACGGTACAGATTTCAGGTCTGTACCGTTTCTTTTTTTATATAAGCTCCTATCATCTTAATAAAGAGATTAAAAGCGGATTACAAAAATTTAGTTTTCATTCCAAACCATCTTACCAGCTTTATTAATGTAACCCCATAACCCATCTTTTTCTACCCAAGCTAATTCATCCCGAAAAGGCATTACCTCATCAAATTGTGGGGGAATAATAAGTACGCCTTTGGTATTTATAAAACCCCACTGTCCATCTTGTTGGATCGGTGCCAAGCCATCCGTAAATACACCCGCATCTTCATAAACGGGTAAAATAGCTAACTGTCCCTGCTTATCGATAAAACCATACTGTCCATTGATCTCAACGGGAGCCAAGCCTTCACCAAAGTCCCCTGCAAAATCATAGACAGGCTTAATAACCAGGGATCCTTGATCATTCACAAAACCATACTTCCCATCTTCAACAGCGATGGCCATTCCATTAAAAAATTGACCGCTGGTTACACCTTCGATGATATCAAAGATCGTCTCTTGTACCATCTTGCCTTCCCGATTGATCAAGCCCCAGGAATCCTCATCTACCACCACGGCCAGGTCTCCTTGAAAAGGTAAACAAACATCAAATTGAGGTGGGATCACAAAATCGCCCTTGGTATTGATAAACCCCTCAATTCCGTCAGCTGAGACAGGAGCCAGGCCACGCTTAAACATACCAGCCCTTTTATATTGTGGCTCAATTGCTATGCTGCCATCCGGTCGAATATATCCCCAACGATCGCCGATGCGTACAGCAGCAAGGCCTTCACTGAAATCCTCTGCCTCTTCAAACTGTACTTCTATCACAATCGCACCTCGCTGGTCAATATACCCCCAGAGGTTCACTAACTGTGCCCGGGCTAATCCTTCCTCAAAATTGCCGACGTAGTGATAGAGCCGCTTCATCAACAAGCGGCCAAGGGAATCCAACGGAATCAATTTGTTATTAAAACGTACCCGTGAAAAGCCATTGTAAAAACTTTCTGCCTCCAGGTACTGGGCCTCAATGACGATTTCTCCGGTTTTATCAATAAATCCAAACTTATCTTTCTCTCTGATTTTAAAGAGTGCTTGTTGCATAGTTGATTGCTACGGTTCGAGGAGCTAAGGTAATAAAAATCTCGGGGCATCCGAGACAAGTTTTGCTGATCTCTTAAGGTGACAAACGTACTAAGGCTTTCTCTGTTTCAAGTTGCTTTCACTTAGATGCTTTGCTATTGAAATCACTACTGTACCAACGATAATTTTCACGACTGCGCCGGGCCAAAAAGGGTAAAAGCCATATGCTAAAGCTTTTTCCCAACCATACATCTGAGTTAACCGCAGGAGACCACAACCAATGATAAGTAGGGTACCAAAAAACATAGCCTTAAAGGCATTCGTATAGATAGACTGTTTTTGAAGGGCAAAATAACCACTCAGGTATGCCGCAGGAATAAACCCCAGTAAAAATCCGCCGCTACCCGTCCTTAATACGGACCATCCCGCTGCTCCATCGGCAAAAACAGGCAAGCCGAGTCCCCCAAGTAACACATAAACCACTAAGGCGATCAGCCCATTTACTGGCCCTAAATACCAAC
>CBDUIU010000571.1:0-3664 GCA_965367335.1 uncultured Saprospiraceae bacterium | reverse complement strand
CAGCTGAGGGTTTATGATTTCATCTACTTTACGATCACTCTTCATAATGACGGACCGGCCACCGCAACCAACATTGTCGTATCTAATCCTTTACCTGCCAATACCGTCTTCACTGCGGCACATCCAACCATAGGTAATTATAATCCGTGGAATGGCAACTGGGAAGTTTCCTCGCTGGCATCCGGCGAAGCAGCTCAACTGGAACTGCAACTGTATGTGTTAAGTGATGCCACTCCGGTTACTAATTTTGCGCAAGTGATCGCAGTAGATCAACCTGACCCCGATTCCGCTCCTAATAATAACGCCAGTAATACGCCAACAGAGGATGATGAAGCAATGATCATGATAGATAAAAACGGTAGTTCTGGCGGCGGCGGCGGTCAATCAGATGGTCCGGATCTAGAATTATCTCTAGGTTCCACTAGTCCGGATTACCAGCAGTATCAGTCTAGTGATTTTAGCCTTACAGTCGTCAATACCGGGAATGAGCCCATGACCGAAATACTCATTCGTTTTGACTATCCGGAAGATTTTGTTTTTGTCCAGGCTTCTCCTGAAAAAGGAAATTTTGAGCCTTGGCTTCAAGAATGGCAAGTAGGCATTCTGGCAGCAGGAGAAAGTGTAACGATGGATATTCAATTATACGCATTAGCGGCTTCCGGTGCTCGCATTGCCTTTGCTGAAGTAATTGCTGCGAATCCAACCGACGTGGATTCCAGCCCAGACAATGGCAATGGAGTATTTGCTTTGGAGGACGATGAGGCTGCACTTGAACTCAGCAATGTAGCTGACATTCGCGCGGGACGGGTAAATCGAGACTTAGTTACTTCCAAGAACCCATTACATCTGACACTACTCTATCCTAACCCGGCAGAATACGAATTAAATATTCAGATTGAAAGCTGGGATGATCGACTAATAGACTTGATTTTGACAGACGGATTTGGGAGGGCACTGAAAAGCTATCCATTAACATTAGATAAGGGAAAAAACTTACGGCGGATAGACTTAACACCATTGCCCGGAGGAACCTATTATTTAAGTTTACCGGAAGCGAACCGGCGGAAACAACAAGTGAAATTTGTGAAGGTGAGGGAATGATCCCTCAAGACCCTTTTACTAAAATTCCCTTTTTTAACTAAGAGTAATACGTAAAAAAGTCATTTCAGTTAGGCTGAAATGACTTTTTTATTTTCACTTTATTGGTATCAATTAACCGTTACATGCAGTTGATCCGATGTTAAGAATGAACCTTATAAGGTTTTTTGTATTTCTTTCGGATATTCTTTACGATAACTGTACTTCATCACATCATGCGTAGTTACAATTCCAACGAGTTTTTTACTAGGTCCATTTACGATAGGAATAGCATGAAACAAGTGCTCCAGAAAAATCTCAGCGGCAGTACCCACCTTCGCCGTTGGTTCAAGTGTAGCCAACTTTTTAGTCATAATATCCTTCACGACAATAGATGCTGCACTTTTTTTATTGAGTCCACGTTTAAACAAATCATAAGTTGTTAGTAACCCAACGAGAATGCCGTCTTTCTGTACAGGAATATGATGAATGCCTTTGGATGTCAGCAATTCATACACTTTGTCGACCGTATCATTGGGGCCGACAGTCAACAGTTCTCTAGTCATAATCGAGGAGATAGGTTCGTTCATCATAGGACAGTTGGTTTTAATTAGAAAACGAAATATAATACGATTATAACTGTTTTTCGGCGCTTGACCAAATTTAAATGCACATCAGTTTACTGAAAAAGTGAAAAATAGGTTCGTATTTCAAGCTATCGGTTAGTTACAATTAATATAAAGTTTACATTATCGTGAATTAGTTTAATTACCTTTGCTCGTTCAAAAAAATATCAAGTTGATTCTAACTATCTGATAATCAATAATACCATGATGAAAAATAACTTATTAATTTATTTGACCCTCACGGGTTTGTGTATTATTATCGCTTGCAAATCGGATCCTTCGGCAACGCCTCCATCAGCAGTAAGTCCTGTTGAAACTTTAACTACTACACCAAAATACACCTCCTTAACTATAATTGATACCGTTTTTTCCCGAACCTATGGCAGCTGCTCAGATACGGTTCTCACTGGCAACTGTGTCAACATCAAATTTGAATATCCACTAGCTAAAGGGACGGATGTTAGTGAATTGATCAATGAACAAATCCAGGCATCCCTGTCCGATATTTTCACCATGAATAGTGAGGAACAAGCAAGCAGTCTATCCCTTGATCAGTTGGCAGATACTGTTATTGCTGAATACAAAATTGCCAGACAGGAAATGCCGGAGTTTACCATGGAATACCATTTTGAAGTAAAAGGAAAGGTATTATTACAAAATGAACAATTGGTAAGTATTGAGTTACCTGCATATACATTTACTGGTGGCGCGCACCCTAACAGTTTTGTAACCTTACTTAATTTTGACCTGGATCAGCAAAAATTGTTAGAGCGAGATGATATAATTGCTGACACAAGTGCACTAAAAAAATTAGGCGAAGCCGCTTTTTTTAATGCCCGAAAGGAAGATGATGCACCTAAAGATGTATATTTTTGGGACAGTGATTACTTCCTCCCTGCCAACATAGCACTGACGGACAAAGGCCTCTATTTTTACTATAACCCTTACGAAGCTGCTGCTTATGTTTTTGGACCAACGGAGTTTACGCTCCCCTACGAACAGCTCAAAGGAATATTGAATCCAAGGTATCTACCTCAAGGAAAATAGCAAGAATTATTGAACTTAAGTGCCTGAACGAATGCTATCACTTATTGATTTGAACGTTTATTTCCGGTTACTTATCTGAATTACCGCTGTATTGGAATTTAGCTTTTACGATATACTAAGTCTTTTTGGGTCACTGGCGTTTTTCATCTATGGGATGAAGGTCATGAGTGAGGGCATTCAGCGTGCCGCAGGATCTCAATTGAGAAACATCCTGCGCTCGATGACGCGGCACCGCATTTTTGGTGTAGCTACTGGCTTTATTACTACCGCCATTGTGCAATCCTCTTCTGCTACCACGGTGATGACCGTGAGTTTTGTCAATGCCGGATTGATCACGCTAGGAGAATCTGCGGGGATCATGATGGGAGCCAATGTGGGAACTACAGTCACTGGTTGGCTCGTTTCCGTATTAGGTTTTAGTATTCAATTACATACGCTATCCTTACCCTTATTAATGGTGGGTGTACCCATGCTTTTGGTTAACCGAGGGAAAGTACATTATTGGGGAGAATTCATTGTCGGGTTCAGTCTATTGTTCCTGGGTCTTCATTTTTTACAGATCACCATGCCGGACCTCCGGAATGATCCGGAAACACTCGCCTGGTTATCTCAATTCACAGATAAAGGCCTGCTCAGCCGAATCTTCTTTGTGTTAGTTGGGGCTTTGATAACCATCATTGTTCAGTCTTCATCCGCTGCTATGACCTTGACCTTGACGATGTGCTATAATGGTTGGTTACCCTTTGAAGTCGCTGCAGCGATGATATTAGGAGAAAATATCGGCACCACTATTACTGCCGAACTAGCGGCTTTGGTGGGTAACACTGAAGCCAGGCGATCTGCGAGAATCCACTCTTTGTTCAATTTGATTGGGGTTTCCTGGATGTTCTTGGTACTTCCTTTTGTCATTAATG
>CBDUIU010000570.1:0-3666 GCA_965367335.1 uncultured Saprospiraceae bacterium | reverse complement strand
AGCCAAAACCAGGATATCTTTTCCATCAATCGTATATTTATCTACTTGAGGCTTTATTTCTACCTTCGTATCCCCGCAAGTATCATTCAACCAAGTCATATCGATTTCATTATCAAAGTGTCCAATATTACAAACGATGGTCTTATCTTTCATCAATTTGAAATACTTCTCTGTAATGATATCCTTATTACCAGTTGCTGTTACAACGATAGAAGCTTCCTTCAACGCGTTTTCCATCTTTTTAACAGCGAAGCCATCCATTGCAGCTTGCAGCGCACAAATCGGGTCAATTTCAGTAACAATCACCCGACAACCAGCGCCAGCTAATGAAGCAGCAGAGCCTTTTCCTACATCACCATAACCAGCAACAACAGCTACCTTACCCGCTAACATAATATCAGTAGCGCGACGGATTGCATCCACACAGGATTCTTTGCACCCGTATTTATTATCAAATTTTGACTTTGTAACAGAGTCATTTACATTAATGGCTGGTAAAGGAAGCGTACCATTTTTTTGACGCTCATATAAACGGTGAACTCCAGTGGTCGTTTCTTCACTCAACCCACGAATTTCTTTTACTAACTCAGGGTGTTTATCCAATACGATGTTGGTCAGATCACCACCATCATCTAAAATCATGTTTAAAGGTTTTTCGCCTTCAAAAGCAAATAAGGTTTGCTCAATGCACCACCAAAATTCTTCTTCCGTCAAACCTTTCCAGGCATAAACAGGAATACCGGCAGCAGCAATGGCCGCAGCCGCGTGATCTTGCGTTGAAAAAATATTACATGAAGACCAGGATACCTCTGCACCTAAGGCTGTGAGGGTTTCAATCAGAACAGCTGTCTGAATGGTCATATGAAGGCAACCAGCAATACGTGCACCTTTCAAAGGCTTACTTTCACCGTATTGTTCTCTTAGTGCCATCAAACCTGGCATTTCGGCTTCTGCCAATTCAATTTCGCGACGACCCCATTCGGCCAGAGCGATGTCTTTTACTTTATAGTGTAGCGTTGAATCTACTGTCGACATATGAAAAATGTTTTAAAGTGTACAAATCGGGTGCAAAGATACAAATAATTTCAGCGATTTTCAAAGTTAAAGAAAAGGCACAAATATTGCTAAATATATATTATTCATATATTTAAATTGATCTGGCAAACTATTTATTATATCCTGTTTATCAATCAATCCTACATTTCTGACTACACTTAAAAAAAATACTAATGAGAAACTACCACACAATGGCCAGCCACTTAAGCTTAATATGTTGTATCAGCTTTTTTCTTTTGTCTTCCTGCTCCTCAAGCAAGAACGCTACCCTATCAAAAAACTCTTCGCAAGAAATGATCATTGGTCACTGGGTAGTAGAATCTATTAATATTGGTCAGCAAATTGTTCCTGCTGTTACTTTAGGTAGAGAAATTCGCTTTTCTTTCTTGCCCGACGGTACAACCACCTTTACAGGCCCTTCAGGATTGACAGAACAAGGAAGGTATCAGATCAAAAATAGTAAAATTTACGACCCGGAAAACCCTACCGAATCTCCAGTAGACATTGTATACCTTAACACCTCAAAGCTTATCATTGCTATGATTGAAGATGGGGAGGAGATGAAAATGACCTTGGTTCCTAGTAAAAATGAATTTGTCAGCAGAAAATAGATTGACCCTTGTATTTATCAATTCTGCATTCTGTAAAAGTCATTACTGCTCTTTGATCTTTACTTCATTTTTTGGCTTTTAGCAGGGTACATAAACATGTTTTCTGGCAAGGTTCAACCCTCCGGTACTATAACTCCTACATGCTGCGCCTTAAAAGCCGACCCATCTTCCTTCAGCCAAAGCACTTAATGGTACAAACATTTCTCCGTTCCACTCTCCAAATACCGGAAGCGGCTCGCCTGCACTTAAGGCTAATAGTTGCCATTGTGCCATATCTCTTGATAAAACGGGGAGCATTTTTTTTTCATCATCCAGAAAATAGCATTTTCCTCTATCCATTACGGGGCGCACACTAGCAAAGAAGCAGGGAAAATCCATCAACAGTGGAAATGCAGCCATTGCTTTTGCGTAAGTATGGAAAAATTCGGTAAAGTTACCATAGCCTAAAGCTGGCCATATAGTTCCTTGCGGCAAGGTCTCCTGAGATTTAATTAATGCTCGCAAAGGATAGGTACTTGGATAAAAACAGAGTTCGCCATAAAATCGCTGGCCCAATTTAAAGCTCTGCTCAAAACTCATCGTCCGGTGGGCAAAATCTAATATCAAAGCATTACGCTGACTATCTCGTCCCTGCAACCAAACCCGGCGGACTGTTAAGTTGTCATCAGCTCCTTCAATAACACCTAAAACCAACCATGCATCTTTTATCGCCTTTTGCTGTAGCACCCAATCTTTCTTAACATTTAATCCGGCCATACTCAATAGTTCCTCCTGCATTGGCTCAGAAAAAACCTCCATCTTCTGCAAACTGTGGCTTAACAAATAAAGCTCTCCTAATCCTTCTAATAATTTTACAGGCCAATCTGATTCCGTGCCCGGCAATAATTGAAGCGAACGAATACGTCGACCAAGTCCCCCTAGTTTTTGATCCACCATACGGCTAGCCATACTTTCCCAACTATCCAGGCCCTGCATTTCTATACTGCCTATTCCTTGTCGTATCACATCTCCCAGCCAATTATCTAAGTCCTCAAGTCCTTTGATCATGGTTTCAACCCGCTCAGTTCGATTCCGTTGGCGAACAGCAGAATTGGCTAGTGCATCACTGTCTCTTTTTCTACTCGGGGCTGTAATACGACGTTGATCAAGCCAGGCTTGCAGGGCTCTTGGTGTCTCCGGTTCTACCCGGAAAGCTTCAGGATCTCGTTGAAATAAAAGTATTAAACCTAGGGCATGTCGACAGTAAGTAGATTTCGCCGGGCAATTACAATGAAAATGAGGTCCACGGAAATCGATTGCTGCTTTATAGGTCCCCCCGTAACGCCCCTTACAAGTCCCCCACAGTGCTTGTCCCGAAGCAAACATCTCGACCCATTTATCTGGCCGAGCCATAGAACGACCAGACCGAATAGGCTTGGGATCACCAATAAGACGAAGAAGTTCCTGGTAAGTAAACATGATCGAGGGGCTTAAATTTTCTCAACAACCAACTTACAATGGCTATAGCCGGGTCTGGAAAGGTATGATGTATCTCTAAATAGCTAATATCACGAACTTAGGATCGATCCTCTAAATTTTTAGGGTCATCTGGTTTTATTTGAGATTGATCTGGTGAAGGGGGAGCAATGACCTCTGCTATCGGCGTTTTGGTATCAAGTGACAGATCAACATCTGTTGGAAAAACCTCTTCGATATCATCAGATAAATTATCCCTTTGCACAAAAGCAGTAGTAGACTTATCCTGCTCAGAATTACTCTTAGTTTGTTCCTCCTGAGACACAGGTTTATTTGGCCGGGAGGAGGGTCTTTGCGACTTATTTGCCGGGGTAGCCTTATCGTCCTGCTTGGCTGGTTGTTCCTCCTGAGACGCAGGTTTGTTTGGTCGGGAGGAGGGTCTTTGCGACTTATTTGCCGGGGTAGCCTTATTGTCTTGCTTGGCTGGTCGTTCCTCCTGAGACGCAGGTTTGTTTGGCCGGGAGGAGGGTCTTTGCGACTTATT
>CBDUIU010000569.1:0-3669 GCA_965367335.1 uncultured Saprospiraceae bacterium | reverse complement strand
GAAAAACATATTTTGCCCAAGCCTTGGCTAAATCCCTCAAAGGACTCCACCTGAACAGCGATGGTGTTCGCCGGGAGTTGGGCAAACGTGGACAGTACGACGATCAATCTAAACAGGATGTTTACAACGGTTTAAAACAGCGAACCGATAGTGCCTTGAGGGAGAATCAGTTAGTAATTGTAGATGCTACCTTTTATAAAAAACAGCACCGGCTTGACTTTATTACGATTGCCTTACAACGCAATCACGCTTTTGCAATAATTGAAGTCAAAGCAAGCGAAGCAACCATCAAAGAACGAGTAAACAAACCCCGGCCGGATAGTGAAGCAGACTTTAAGGTGTACCAAAAAATTAAAAAGGACTACGAGCCTTTGGAATATCCTCATTTGACCTTGTGGTCTGATCGGCAAACACTTAAAGAGATGATCCAGCAGGCAAAAACTTATCTTGGACGATGACTGAAAAACAGATTCAACAGATTATCCAGAACAAATCGGTACCTGATTCCAGTGAACAAGTAGAGTTGATCGAAACCCATATTTCGTGGGTTTTAATGACGGATCACTTTGTTTATAAAATTAAAAAACCTTTAGCATTTTCATTTCTCGATTTTTCAACCTTGGGTAAACGTGCTTTTTATTGTCAAAGAGAATTGGACTTAAATCAACGTTTAGCGCCGGATATATATCTGGATGTTTTACCGATAATTGAAGAAGGGGGCGAGGTGAAAATTGTAGAAATGGCAGACCTACCTATTGATTTTTGTGTACGCATGAAAAAAATGGATCCGAGTCGCCTGATGCGGTTGCTTTTAGAAAAAGGAGAGGTTACTACAGACGACATTGTTGCTTTAGCCATCATTATTGCGACGTTTCATCAGGAGGTTGAAGTATTACATGATGCTATCCAGCCCGAAAGTTTGCAAAAAGATTTTAATGATATTTTGAATTACGATCACCTGGCTTCTCAATTTTTAGGAGAAAAAGCTTTATGGAAAATAAGGGATTGTGTCGCATTCTCCGATCAATTCCTTCAAGGCCATCATGACCGCATTATTTGGCGAGATCAACAGGGGTTTACAAGAGATTGTCACGGAGATTTGCACGCCGGAAATATTTTTATTCTGGATCAGCCCGTTGTCTTTGATTGTATTGAGTTCAATGATCATTTCCGTCATATCGACGTGATTAATGAATTGGCTTTTTTCTCCATGGACCTGGAGTTTTACGGCTACCCTGAGCTAAGCTCCGTTTTCATGGATACCTACCTGGAGCATCACCGATGTATCCTCAACGAAACGGATATGCAGCTGTGGTTTTATTACAAATTCTATCGGGCTAACGTTAAGCTAAAAGTTAACCTCATTAAAACTTCCAATGCTGAGGATCCGGAAGTATTTAATCAGCGCTTACAATTAGCCAAAGACTATTATGAACTGTTAGGCCGGTATCATTCGGAATTAGCCACATTGAAGTCAGAAGTTTAATTCAACAAGCACTCATTTCCTGTCATTTACACGACTGACAATCCTCATGACCTAAGGTGATGATTATCACTCCTATTCTACAAAACTTTTCCCACCTTGTAATTGTAATATAGGGTAAACAAGTAACTATTTCCCCTACACTTTGTCGTTCGTTGCCCCGAGTGCCGAAGCTAAGTCTGAAAGACATGAAAATTCAAGTTGTATTATCCATTTTGTTATTCTTCACGGGGTCCTTTGCGATTGCACAGGATCAGGAAGTGCCTAAGCCGGAGGTGGTGGTGAACCTGGGTTGGGGAGCTATGGAAAGTGAATATGATTTTAAAGGTTCCTTGTTGTTGTCTGCGGAGTTGCAGGTTACTTATAAGACAAATTTCTTCTCTGTCCGCAGTCTGTTTGTCAATGATAATGATTATGGCGACCGAAAGCTGCAATCACATTCTTTCCTTTACGGTTATATTGAAGATTTTGGGATGCATAACATTTACCTGGCGAGTGGTGTGAGTTTAAACCAATTTAAGGAAACTATTGAGGTGCCTGATGGACCTGATGAAAAAAGAGATTATAGTGTGATAGGAGTTCCCTTAAATGCTGGATTTAGTGTGATGCTTTCTGAGCGAATGGGCATGAATGCGCAGGCGTTCTATAATTTCAATACGGAAGATAATTTCATTGGCTATTACGTAGCATTCCGCACCCGCATTTATTGAATTTAGCGCGCTAAGGATAATAAACTACTCCGGCACAAAGATCCCGGGAACCTCCTGTTACCGAGCGCAAACAATTTACCTCACCTTCTAATCTTTTCGCCCCCATAAATGCGAAAACCATCGCTTCCTTGAAGTCGATCAAGGTAACACCAGGAACGTGGACCTCTACACCCTTCCCGCATTTTTCTTTTAACAGCTCTATCAGAAAAAGATTTTTTGCCCCACCGCCGGTAACTAAAAGTTTTACCTGATTGCCTGCTGTATATTTATGGATTTCGTTAGCGATAATCTGGGCTTCATGATGGACCGCGGTACATAATTGATCGGGTATGGAGCGTTCCGATTTTTCCATGATGGGTACGACTTGATCTATAAACCATTCATAGCCGATAGATTTTGGAAATGGACGTTGGTAATAGGGTAGTGCATTGAGCTGAGATAGGAGCACAGGATCCAGACGACTCTGAGAAGCAATGTGGCCCTGAGCATCATAGGATTTCCCCAATTTATTAGCCAGGTAATTTAAGAGCATATTGGCGGGGCCGATGTCATAAGCTACCCGCTGGCCATTGTGCTGAAAAGAAATATTGGATATACCACCCAGGTTTAGACAAAAATCAAATTCACCCAATAAGTCCCGGTCACCTATGGGCACCAGCGGTGCTCCCTGGCCACCGAGTAAAACATCTTGCGTTCTGAAATCACAGATGACCTTTAATCCGGTAATATTCGCTATTTCCTGGCCGGAGCCGATTTGGTGCGTTAGTCTTTTTTCCGGTTGATGAAAAACCGTATGCCCATGACTGGCAATCGCATCAATTTGCAAACCGCGATTAACCTGTAGAAACTTAACCACCGATTCACCCAGGAACTTTCCAAAGCTAATATCCAGCTTTAGTAATTCAAGCGCGGACATCTTTACGGACTGACTTAACAAGTTGCTCCAAGCCTGAGAATAGCTAATGGCCTGGCAGGCATTGATGGTGTAAGTCCAATGTTGAGCTTCCTTGGTAAAGCTGCAATGGGCAATGTCCAGGCCGTCTAAGGATGTACCTGACATCAGCCCGATAAGCTGGTAAGTTTTCTTCATTCGTAAGTTTGGTATTTATCAAGGTTCCGTCGGCTGCTAACTGCTAAAGAAGACTGCAGAAAGTAAGATACGAAAGATGATAGTACTCGCGTGCAATCAGCTTAAGACAAATATAATCGAAGCCGGTTTATCACTACCATGCATCATAGGCTCTCTGACTTCAACAACATTTAAGTTGGACTCATTGAATAATTGTATCCAGGCACTAAAAGTCCGGAAATACCAGCGATGCGTCGAGCTAAATGAACCGTCCAGGCCTTTCCAGGAATCTTCGATCCACTGACTTTGATAGGTCATATCACTGCCAATAAAAGCGGCCGGATGAATAGTCTGGATAAAGATCAACTTGCGTTTAAAAAGTTGACGATGGATAGATTGCAGGAGAG
>CBDUIU010000568.1:0-3681 GCA_965367335.1 uncultured Saprospiraceae bacterium | reverse complement strand
ACCTAGCGCAAGCTACCCAGTTGTCAGATTTTTTAACCAAACTTATAAAATACTACTTAATTATGCGTTGGCAAGGAAGAAAAGAAAGCGATAATGTCGAAGATCGTCGTCGGAGTAGCGGTAGCGGCCGGATGGTGGCTGGTGGGATCGGCATCGGAACAATTTTAATGTTGGCTTTTGCTCTATTTACCGGACAAGATCCGACTCCAATTTTGGAGCAAATAGCTCAGCCAGCTCCGCAGCAACAGCAAGCCCCTGGTGCGGTAAACCCGGAAGAAGAGGCTTTGGCGTCTATGGTCAAAGTGGTTTTACAAGATACAGAGGATGTTTGGAATAAACTTTTTCGCGAGCAACTAGGGCAGGAGTATCCCGAACCGAGTCTAGTATTGTTCACTGGACAGGATCGCTCGGCTTGTGGTTTTGCTTCTGCAGCCACTGGACCTTTCTATTGTCCGGCAGATTCCAAAGTGTACATTGATCTGAGTTTTTACCAGGAACTAAAGACCCGGTTTAAAGCTCCGGGTGATTTTGCAATGGCCTATATCGTTGCCCATGAGGTAGGGCACCATATTCAGAATGTCCTTGGGATTACTAATAAAGTACAATCCCAGCGAGGACGTGTACCGGAAGCCCAGTATAACGATCAGTCTGTAAGGCTGGAGCTTCAGGCTGATTTCCTTGCCGGGGTATGGGCACACCATGCTCAACAAATGAAAAGTCTTTTGGAAGAAGGAGATTTGGAGGAGGCCCTCCGAGCAGCCCATGCGGTAGGAGATGACCGAATTCAAATGGAATCACGGGGCTACGTTGTTCCCGAATCTTTTACTCATGGCACTTCCGAACAACGGATGCGTTGGTTTACCCAAGGCTTAAAAACCGGAGATTTGCGAGAAGGAGATACTTTTGGAGCAAGAGAATTATAAGCGATCAAATTCTACCTCAGATTGATAGAATAAAATACAAAACCGTCGCCTTGGATTTCCGAGGCGACGGTGTTGTATTTAGCGCTATTATTTCAAGATTAAACCTGTCGGCCTACAACTAGTTTTACCCAAAATCCGGGTTTCACCAACTGCTTTCTTAGCTCCAGATCTGTGTACATGCGCGACATGATATCGAAAAAACGTGGATTTTTGTTAATCCAATTGGCAATCGGATTGATTAACCAGGGGTAGCGCATCATCCGTTGAATTTGGTAGCTGAGCTTCATCTCTACCCCCATTACCCGGTGGATTCGCTGGTCGTAGGCTTTGAGAAATGCCGCTGAGAAATCATTTGTTTCCAGGCATTTGACCGCTTGTTCTGCAGCTATTTTTCCACTGTAAAAACCATTACCAATACCTTCCCCAGTCAGCGGATCAATCAGATGACCGGCATCACCGCTGAGCATATAATGATCTCCGGAAAGGGATCTTTTTTTAGAACCTAACGGCAAACCATAGCCAGTAATTTTTCCCTCTACTGTGGCATTTTGAAACCGAGGGGCAATCTCCGGATGATTTTGGATCAAATCTTCCATTACTTTTTTCAGATTGACTTTTTTCTTACTGACAAAATCCGACCGCATGCCGATACCAACATTAGCAGTGCCATTCGGCAATGGAAATACCCAGAAATAGCCTGGAATGATCTCATGGATAAAATGTAACTCAATAAAATTATCGCTATGGAACCCGGTCACTCCGCGGTAGTAGGCACGTAATGCTGCTGCATGGTGTTTAGGGTCTTTCTCGTGTCCGGCATAATGCCTGGAAAAGCGGGAATGAGCACCACTTCCATCAATAAATAATTTGGTTTGTATCTGGAAAGTTTTGTCTTTATTGCTCAATAAAAAACCATCTTCATTCTTTTCGAAATGCTCAATGGAAGTATTTAGCCTTAGATCAATATTATCTCTTCTTTTGACTTCATCGACGAGGAAATTATCAAAATCTATACGACGAGAGACATACCCGGGAGCAGCTTCCCGTTCTTTGTTATAATTACTTTTAAAAGGGATATCTAAAGCAGTTCGATTAGGTGCCACAAAGCGGATTCCCCAAACCCCTATATGCTTTTCTGCTAAATGTTCAAACCGAGTAAGCATTTGCGGATCAAGCCGTTCCAAAAGGACAGGAATTTTGCCACTGATGGCATCCCCACAGACTTTATCTCTGGGGAAGGTCGATTTGTCAATTAGAATTGAAGGAATACCGAGATAGCTCAGATGTAAAGCTGCTGAAGCCCCTGCAGGTCCAGCACCGACGATACAAATGTCAGTTTGTAAAAGAGTAGGAGATGGTGTCGTAGTCATGGCGGAAAATTACAAAATATCTTCCGCCTGTTATGACTTGAATGAATTAATCGTAAAGTTTTACCAGTTTATACTGACTTTTTCCAATTTTTAGGAAGTAAGTGCCTGTAGGTAATTGATAAAGATTCAGATGTACATTATTGACACCCATTTCAAATTCAATAATAGTTTTTTGCAGTATTTGGCCCTGAAGGTCAGTCAGAACAAGTAATTCTGTTTCTGCCTCAGGTGTATCATATATAATTTTAACCTGGTTTTGAGTGACTGGATTAGGGATGACACTTAGGATACCTCGCTGTAAAGCTATATTTTCAAAACATTTTGCTTCTACTAAAATGGTTTCACTATAGTTTAACTTACCATCAAAATCTTGCTGTTTAAGACGGTAGTAGTTTACCCGTTGAATTTGTTTATCAAGGTGTTGGTAATGTGTCGTCTGATTGGTTGTCCCGGCTCCCTGTAGTTCGGCGATGGTAGTCCAGGATATGCCATTTGAACTCTTTTCAATTTCAAACCCTTGGTTATCAGTTTCGTTAGCAGTTGACCAAACTAACTGAACCTGGCAGTTGATCTCATTTGCTTCGAATTCAATTAAGGTCACCGGAAGCACTGAAGAAACCGTCACTGTGACAGTGCCAGTACTCATTCCGCCATTTCCATCCATAATGGTGTAGAGAAAAGTATCATCACCAGTAAAACCACCAGGAGGGGTGTAGTCAATAAAATCATCGGCGAAATTGGTGGGAGTTCCATTATCATTAATGCTCACAGTCCCGCCATTACTAGTGGAGCCAGTTTTATAAATACCGCTGGCATAAAATAGCTGCAATTGATCTCCGTCTGCATCACTATCCGCTGTGCCCAGGTTAAGCACATCTATGGTAGTTCCTTCGTCTTGGTTAGCCGTAGCAGAATCGTCGATAGCAACTGGCTCGTTATTGCCACTCCCGGGAGTTACCATAGTTGTACAGTTTCCTCCGGAGCCACGAAATACCGCTGTACCGATACAGATCTGACTAGCATTTGCTCCTCCGGAAAAATTGAGTGTATTTGATGAAGTGTTGGTTCCAAGACTGGTTCCACCACTACCACAAAGGGTCGTATTGGTGCCATTAATGTGTACATCGTCATCTACTTCAATACAGACATTTTCTACAATATTGGTGGAATTACCTTCAAATTTCAGGTCATCCGTTACGATCATTTCTGAGCCATCATGTACCCAGAATAAGCTATTGCCTGAGATTTCAATGTCTTTGGCAGGTGAGGTTGTCGTGATGAAAGAGCCAAAAACATGAAATTCACCTCCATTAAAAATAAAAGCGTCGGACGTATTCCCACAGTCAATCGTGAGTCTTCCACCATCTTCGATCAGAATATTACCTGTG
>CBDUIU010000567.1:0-3701 GCA_965367335.1 uncultured Saprospiraceae bacterium | reverse complement strand
CGAAACACAGATACCTGATCTTCAGCCCGACGTTGTCCTGATGGACATTGATTTGCCCGGCCGTTCCGGTATCGAAGCGACACCCATAGTCAAAAAGCTCTGCCCCGAGGCACAGGTAGTCATGCTTACGGTTTTTGAAGAAGAAGAAAAAATTTTTCAGGCTATTCGCAACGGCGCTTCCGGCTACCTGCTCAAACGTACCTTACCTGCAGATATCATCACGGCCATCCATCAAGTATATGCCGGCGGGTCGCCTATGACACCCGTCATTGCCCGGCGTGTGCTGCATTTTTTTCAGGAACAATTGCCAACTGTTCAACCCGCAACTGATCATGACCTCTCACGCAGAGAAATGGACGTGCTGAAAAGTCTGGTCAAAGGGCATTCCTACAAACTAATCGCTTCGGAACATTTCATCAGTGTGGACACGGTGCGATCGCACATTCGGCATATCTACGAAAAATTGCAGGTGAACTCAAAAACGGAGGCAGTATTGAAGGCGCTGAAAAACCGGATTGTCTAACGGTATAAAAAGCTAAAATATCCACTCATTAAAATTGCGGGAAGCCATTGGGGCTCTGATGCGGCTATTGGCCTACCTCAGAAATAATAGGATTCTGTTGTTTCCAAAATATGTATTGCTAAAAACCAATTTCCATATGAAAATAAAACTCATTCGCAATGCAACACTAAGACTGGAATACGGCGGGCGCCAGTTCCTGATTGATCCCTATCTGGGTGATAAGCATTCCCAACCATCCTGGATTGGCATCTCACCAAACCCAACTGTCGGTCTGCCCATAACACCTGAAGAGATCTTAGCTGATGTTAACCAAGTACTGGTGTCACACCTTCATCCCGACCATTTTGATGATGCAGCAGAACGAATGTTACCTAAAAACATTCCGCTGATTTGCCAGCCAGAGGAGCAGGCACAGCTCCAAGACAAAGGCTTTACAAACACCATCCCACTGATATCAGCGTATCAAAGCGGCGGCACTATTATCACCCGTATTCCTGGCCAGCATGGTTTTGGTGAGCGCTTGGAGATGATGGGGCCGGTATCAGGATTCATGTTCCAACACCAAAATGAGCCCACACTTTACTGGATGGGCGACACAGTGTGGCACGAAGGCTTGATGCAATTTTTTGAAAAGTATCAGCCGAATGTGGTGGTCACACACTCCTGCGGAGCTATCTGGGGGAAAGGTGAAGAGCCCGTAGTTTTGGACGCAGAACAGACCGTCATCATGTGCCGCATGTTCCCTGACACCACGTTTGTGGCTACACACATGGAAGCTATCGAACTGGCGGTGATCAGCCGCCAACAACTGCGTAACTATGCAGATACCCATGGGATTTCCCGTCAACAATTGTCGATCCCTAACGACGGAGATGTTTTGTTATTTTCAAACGCAGACATCAGGAACGTTCGGGCTGACAGGGCACCTTCAGAACCCGGTAACTTAATTATTTAACAAAACAATTCAGTTGTTATGGCTGCTTATTGCTTATTCGACAACGTCGAGATATGGGATGTCGAAAAAATGGAAACCTACAAAAAAGAGGTACTAGCTATTGTGCAAAAATACCAAGGCAAATACCTGGTCATCGGGGGAAATGCCAAAGTCATTGAAGGCCAATGGAAAACCAATTATTTAGTGATAATTGAGTTCCCAAGTCTCGAGCTGGCTCGTCAGTGGTATGATTCTCCCGAATATGAGCCACTAAAAAAACTACGTTTCGCTGCCGTGAAAAATGATGCACTGATGGTAGAGGGTTTGTGAAAACAGTCTATTTTCTACATTGCTTTTTCACCACTTTATGCGATTTACCCGCTGCCTGCCTCCAAGTATCTTTGTCATACTGAATGAGAAACAATCTTTGAACACTTTGACCTTAATCGCCATGAAGACCCTTTTTAAATTGTTGATCATCATCGTCATGTATACAGGGACTTTACTAACCTGCAAGCAAAGAACGACTTTTGAACCGGGTCAATGCTACTCTGTTCAGCAATTACTGAACTCGCCGGAGGCCAAAGTGGCCTGCGACGAAAAAGCCAGCTTCGAGGGCAGCACACTTTGCTTAACCGGCCTGCTCGAAGTAAGCAACGATCCCCGGCAAGTGCCCGCCAATTTCTTCCTGCAATCTCCCGGTAATCCACATCGAGCGGTAGAGGTGCTGGTTACTGGCGAAGTGGCGGTGAAAGTCGCCGGGCAGGTGCGCGCTAACCGGGGTGCACGCAGCCGTCTTATTGGTACGGTGGAAGGTTTTGGTCACCCCGGAAATCCAGACTGTAAACGGACTTTCATATTAACGCTGGCCAATGTGGCCGATTTTAAATTGGATTGATATATCGCGAAAAAACAATTCGTTGCAGCCCTTCTAGGACTGTCGTTGTGCTGCTTTCGTTCAGAAAAGGTGGTCAATACTCGATTCGCTTACTCCATTGAATCCTCTAATTTAACACTAAACCCAACCATGAAATCATCTCTCATTATCTTGTTTTTCGCTCTGCTTACTTTAGGAAGTTGCCAGCAAAAAAAAGGTTTCGAATCCGTATCTAACAGTCAACTCGAATCAGTCGTGTGGCAACTCACCAACATACTTATCGACCCTTACCCCTTGACGGTACCGGACTCATTGTCCACAGTGCTTTGTGTTAAATTTTCAGAAGGAATCATTGAAGGATTTGGTGGCTGTAATGGTTTTGGCGGAGCGTATCGTATCCAGGGTAACCGATTAACTATTGAAGGACTGGTACATACGGAAATGTATTGTGAGAGCCGCTCGGAATGGGAGCGAATGTTTCTCGAACGTCTTGAGACTAGCCGCACTTTCCACATCCAGGACCAGCGACTGGAAATCAATAGTGGAGACATGGGTGGCCTGGTGTTCCACCTGCAGCCGAAAAAATAGACTCGTTCTTTCCAACTGAAGTAATTCACAGAATTAAACAACTTTTCTGATTACCCAATGAAAAAGATTTTTTCCCTTTTATCCGGGGCCTGCTGCGCCCTGCTTTTCTCTCCCACACCCACTATGGCCCAACACGTAGTTTGGGAAAGGGTGGAGCAAATTCCAACCAAGCAATACACGGCGATGTTTGCTAAGGGCGATTCGCTCTATGTGGCTGGCTCGAGCCAGCTTTACTTTATCTATGACGGCGGTTTGGAATGGGATAGTACCGAAGTCATTAATGGAGGGCCTGATTTCATCGTAAACATCATCCAGGTGGAAGCGTATCTTTTCGTAGGTACAGTTACCGACGGAGTTTTCCGTAGTGATAATGGCGGCCTAACCTGGCAAGAAGATAACACCGGTCTTGCAGGTCTTGGAGCTAAAGATACCAAAGGCTTTGCTATACGGGGCGACAGCCTGTATCTTGCCACGGCTGGTGCCGGCGTATTTGTTAAGAAAATATCCACCATTTTCAGTGGCTCATTGAATTTTTTTCTCGGGGTCATGCCGCATGGGGATGCCCTGGTCGCCGCGGGCACTTTAGATCTCTATCGTAGTGAAGACCATGGCCAAACGTGGACATCTTCTAATGCCGGAGTAGGTACGGTAAGTATTGCCCGCCTTGTGGAGTTTGAAGGTACTGCTGTGGTCAACCTGCTAAAACCTTCCGGTGTGAGTTTCCTCCTACGCAGTGCGGATAATGGAATAACTTGGCAGCAGTTCCAACCTTGGTTTAC
>CBDUIU010000566.1:0-3707 GCA_965367335.1 uncultured Saprospiraceae bacterium | reverse complement strand
GAAAGTTCTCAAGGAGGTGATAAAAACTATATGCTGGTTTTTGATCTGTTGGATCAAATGGATAGTTATGACGAACAGGAGCTAAGGCATAAAATTGGTGATGTCGCTTTTGCCAAAAGCCTGCACGTTACCAAAAACTACCTTTACAATCATATTCTCCGGGCCCTAAGATTGTGTTATGATGAGAAGGATGTCACCCGACAAATCCATAATTTGCTGTTTGAGTCACAACTCCTGAATGAAAAAGGTCTTTTTATTCAATCCCAACGCTTACTCAATCAAGCGCTAAAAAAAGCCAGAACTTTTCATCACCTTCCCTTACAACTGGGGATCCTCAGGCGAATGGTCAGTTTCGCCGTAGAGCAAAAGAACAAACACCTCCGGGAAGAAGTTGAGGAGATTTACCAACAATCTGAATGCTGTTTAAAACAGTTGCAAGAAGAGTTCTCCTTTCAGTTTTTAAACCATCGAATGTTCATTTATATCCGAACAGAAAACAGAGTACGTGCAGATAACCTAAAATTACAAGCTGCGGCCCTCCTTGAAAACCCGGTGATCCAGAATTATCAGGGTAATGGTTCTTTCTACTCTCAATATCTCTATCACAATATTCATGGCTTGTACCACATGTACAACCAGGAACACCAGCAAGCCAATTCCTGTTTTGAAAAAGTGATCCGGATCTGGTTGGATAATAAACAGATGCGGAAAGCGCATACCAGCTCATTCATTATTCATCTTTACAATTATTTGGTTAGTTGTTTGACGGTAAAAGATTTAGAGGCTTTTGAAAAACACCTGAAAATCTTTCAACAGATCAAGGTCAGCAGTTTTAGTGAAGAAGCTGAAAAATTTCAAAATCTCTATTTTATCAAGCTGCGTAAGCACATGCATAAAAATGAGTTTCAGGAAGCGCTACAGTTGGTTGAGCCGATCCGCATCGGAATGGACAAATACAAGTCGAAGATCAATAAAGCGCGCGAGCGAAGTTTTTGCTATAATATTTCTGTACTTCACCTGGCCGTTGAAGAATATGAAAAGGGCGGTTTTTGGTTGGATAAAATCACCCATGATAACAGCTCCGATCCACGTCTCGATATCGAAATGGGGGCCAAAATTCTACAGTTCGTCTTTCACTTCGAAATGGGTAATGAGCCAGTGTTAGAATATTTGCTCAGCAATGTCACACGGGAGTTTCGACGCAAAGGAAAAGACTATCGCTTTGAAAAAATACTTTTTAGTTATTTTAGAAAACTTTATAAAACCGTAGAGTCTGAACGACCGGCTATCTACGAGGAATTAAAGGCAGAGCTGGAAGCTTTTAAAAATGAAGGAAACGCCATACCGATCGGTTACCTGGAAATTATGTTCTGGCTAAATAAAAAAATTGGCCTTCCGCCGGAATAAGTAGATCGATAGTAGAGGTGGCTTAGAAAAGGGCAATTATAACGAAGCCACCAGCTAACCTTTAATGGGCTTAACTGGTGGCTTGATTGCATTTCAGTTTAGTGCGCTTAATGAAAACGAAGATGAACCAAAAAGTTAGCTATCTTTCTTCTCTTCCAGATTTGGTTTTCCTTCAGTTGTTTTCAACTCACTTAGATCAAATTGAGGAGATTTCAGATGGTCCGGATATTCATCCAAATTTTTCTTTTCCTCTTTTGGTACTATTTCTTCAGCAGATTTTTTCTCTTCTTCCATAATTATCGGGTTTTATTAAAATAATATAAATTGATTTTTATTAAAAACCCTCTATCGAATAAATGTTCGGTTGACTGACTTTACAACTAGAACACCAACAATCTGCAACCTAATTTTTCTGTCAAAGAAAATAGTCCGATTATTTTATTTTCAACAACATCCCTTCCCGGGTTTTCTTTCCGTCCTGTAAACGTAACAGGTAAGCCCCTTCAGATAAATCTCTTAAGGATAAGTCTATCACCTGGTTGCCGGCGGATAAGCGGCCTTGCGAATAAACGCCCAAACGCTGGCCTCGCATATCATAAATTTCAAACCAGATATCTGCGGATTCGATTAATTCGAATTCAATTTGAATGAGGTCTTTAAATGGATTAGGATACACTTTGAAGTTTTCTGATTCAACCCGTACCGGTTCATCTATTAAAGAAGTAGTGACACCTCCCTGTGATTCATGCTCATACAAACCCGTACCGGTACCTGCTAACAAATCATCAAAAAACAAAAAATTGATCTCTGTCCCAACTGGGTAGGAATACCCTAATGTCCAGGATGAACCACCAACGGGATAATAATAGATTTCGTTATCAACAGCACAGTACAAGGTATCCCGACCGAGGGTGATGGCAGCCCCTTTTTTCCCTTCTTCAAAAGGAAATCCACTCGTCGTAAATGGTGTCCATTTTCCGGTAGCGGTTACTGGTTTATAATAAGCAACGGGGTGATTGGTTCCCGCGTCGGTACCTGTAGCAAAGATCGTATCGCCGGTTGAACTGATTTCCACATCTGCAATCGTTACAACAATGACGCTTCCGGTACTGGTATTTGCAGAACTCATATCCTGACTCACGGTCCAGCTTCCTCCGCTTTGTTCTACCCGGTAAACACTATAGCCATTGCCCATTTCATATTCGACTCCAACATAGGCTACAGGATTGCCGCCTTCGGTAGTAAATTCCACATCGTTTACATTTACATCCTGACCGTCGGCAGTGGCTTTGATCAGGATTTGCTCCCAATTAGTTCCTCCGTCCTCTGTTACAAAAAGTCCCCCTTTTCCATTTTGCACATAATACCCCGCCATTACAATGTTAGGGTCATCATTATAAATCTCAATTGCTTCCACTCGAGAACCTACATTGGAAAAATTATATGGTGAATTTTCAGGAGAAAATACCCGATTCCAGGTTGCGCCATTATCTGTCGTTTTGTATACACGGAGGTTCCCTACGAACACCGTGTTATTGTCAGACATACTCATTTCCGCAGAATAATAGGGAGACCCATCTCCAGTAGGAAACAGCGCGTTTGTCCACACTGGCGAGGTCGTATAATCTTCTACCCGACGAATGCCGGATTTCGAAGCGATCCAACCTGTATTTTTATCCCCTGTCATATCCAGGTCCTTAACCTGAACAGCCTCTACTCCATCATTGATTTCATAGGTTGTGGCACCACCATCTTCAGAAACGCCGATTCCCTGGTCGGTGGTCATGAAAACCATATTATCATCGACTGGATCCGCCAAAACGGGACCATCGTTAGGGTGGGTTTCATTGCCATTATTGCCAAAGGAATTCCAACTGCCGCTCACACCATTATTATCACTGTAGGTACTTGCGAAGTAAACTTGATAGGCGGAGGAGTCACCAGCAAAGGCAAAATTTTGTGCACTTACCCCTCCCGTTGTATTAAAATCGGTCCAGGTAGTAAAGTCATTTGTATAGGCGATGTATTTGCCCGATCCATTATGCCCACCGAGAAAGCAACGGCCGTCCGGTGCAAAACCAAAGGCCTGCCATTGAGCAGCCGAGGCGATACCCGAAGAAATACTGGTCGCTGTAATTGTCGTACTGGAAGATAAAGCATCGTAGTTATCAGTGGTATGATAGATCACCGCATTGTCAAAATCACAGTAATAAATTTTACCGTTATAGTGGTTAATCTGGAGGTTGAGACGACCCATTGTGTTCGGGATGGAAATTGGCGCATCGGTAGCCTGCGAGTAT
>CBDUIU010000565.1:0-3708 GCA_965367335.1 uncultured Saprospiraceae bacterium | reverse complement strand
GCATCAACAAAGATTGGGTTTTTGTCGAGGTTACCAGTACCTGGCCATCCGTCACCAATATTAGAATAAGTTATCTCTACATCGGGGTTTTCTGATTCTATGTTTGAAAGACTATTAAATTTAGTATTATCCCAGAATATACTATTTTTTATTATCACATTACTTCTATCACCTTCTATGAAAAGCCCTCCTCCCTCGGAGCTTGCATGATTATTCGCAACGGTACAATTGATTATGTTTATATTTCCCCATAGGTTCAAATAAATTCCTCCTCCTGTCCGGGCTGTATTATTTACAAAAAGGCAATTCATTATGTCTAAATTTGCTCCAGTTCCGCAGATACCTGCTCCGAAACTGGCTGTATTATTACGAATGATACAACTTTTAAGATTACCTGTTACTCCACCCAACAAATAAAAACCACCACCATTTCCACTTCCAAAATTATTCTGAACAATACAGTTTTCCATATCCACTCGAGCACCAGAATTAAGCTGTACGCCAAGTGCATTATTTTGAATAATACAATTTTCTACAATAATTCTAGAACTAGAGTTAATACCATATCTACCATATTGTAAGGTTAGACCTAGAACTGCGCTATTATTTGCCTGATATATTGATATAACTGCATCGCCTTGGTATTCCATACCAATTGTTGTGAGCTCGGGTCCTGCTTCGGATAGAAGTACAATTGATTTACCAGTAATTACTAAGCTACCATTACCCGCACCATTGTAAGTGCCCGGAGCTATAAGTACCGTATCTCCTGTCTGCGCCGAATCAATCGCCGCCTGAATCGTCACATAGTCAGCAGGAAATCGATGCGTTTTGGCCGTTAATGTTTGACAGGAAAACAAAAAAAGAATGGAGAGAGAAGTGAGGGTTTTCATTGGGGTAGTAAATTGGGGTAGTATTTAAAAATGATTTTGAGTCTTAGTAAAGATAGAAATAAATGAAAAAAACAAGAAATTACTAAGATTGGCTACTTGAAGCGAAAGTCAAAGCAGGACTTACTTTCCGTAGAGCTAAAAATTTACAAAACTTCTTTTGAGTACTTAGGATACATATATTAAAAAAACACTACCTTTTCGCGTAAAAGATACCTTCCATGCAAACAAAAGGCAAACTCACCCTCACCAAGCTTCAGGAACAAGTTTCCGCAGATTCCATTGATACTGTCATCGTTGCTTTTACTGATCATTATGGTCGATTGGTTGGTAAACGTTTTGACGCTGAATTCTTTCTGGAGTCTGCAGTGACTGACGGCACTCACGGATGTGATTATCTTCTTACGACAGATATGGAAATGGAACCTGTGCCTGGTTATGCTTTTGCTAACTGGGAACTGGGCTATGGTGATTTTCACCTGGTTCCTGATATGAATACTTTACGAATCGCAGATTGGTTAGAGAAAACCGCTTTGATCCTTTGTGACGTGCAGGATGAAAAAACACATGATTTGGTGAGCGTAGCTCCGCGCTCTATTTTGCGCAGTCAATTAGCCACTGCCAGTGGCTTAGGTTATCAATGCTTCGCAGCTTCAGAGTTAGAGTATTACCTTTTTGAAAATAATTACCGGGAAGCCTTTGAACAACACTATCACAATCTGCAACCGGTAGGCTGGTACCTCGAAGATTACCATATTATGCAAGGTACGCGTACGGAACATTTCACCGCAGCCGCTCGGCGTCACCTGAAAAACTCCGGAGTACCCGTTGAAAACTCAAAGGGCGAATGGGGTTTGGGCCAACATGAACTCAACGTTCGATACGCCGAAATCCTGGAAATGGCAGATCGCCACGTTGTCTACAAACAGTGTCTCAAAGAGCTTGCTGATGCCATGAAGCTCTCCGTCACCTTTATGGCCAAATACCATGAGGATCGGGCGGGCTCCAGTTGTCATATTCACATCAGTTTGTGGAAAGACGGGGAAAATGCTTTTGCCGGAGACCAAGCCTTTGGTCCCGTTCAGGGTTCCGATCTTTTCAAATGGTTCCTGGGGGGCTGGATCAAACATGCGCCGGATGTGATGCCCTTTTATGCACCAACGATCAACGCTTACAAACGCTATGTTGATGGCTCCTGGGCTCCCACCAGACTAGCCTGGAGCTATGATAATCGTACTGCTGGTTTCAGAGTTGTCGGTAAAGGAAAAAGCCTGCGAATCGAATGTCGCATTCCCGGAGCTGACTGTAATCCCTATTTGGCTTTTGCCGCCTCTTTAGCTTGTGGCCTGGATGGGATTAAAAATAAAATCGAGCCACCAGAGCTATTTGTGGGTGATATCTATGCGGCTAAAAATCTTCCGGAAGTTCCACGAACACTTGCCGCGGCTACCGAACGGTTTTCTAACAGCAAGTTTGCGAAACAAGCTTTCGGCGATGCCGTTGTAGAGCATTATACCCATTATTTTCAGACGGAACAGGCAGCCTACGATAGGGCGGTCACCGACTGGGAGCGAAAACGATATTTTGAGCGGATTTGAAAGACGCCAGACACCAGAGCACAAATGATTACCCGAAGATCCAACCAGTTCCTCCTCCCACAGTGTCAGCCTGCTGATGCGGCCCCTCAGCGAAGCGGTCAATTCGACGAGAGACGGGCGGAAGACTGATGGGAAACGGTTTATCGCAGGTGGGAAGACAAGAAGAATTAATTAAACTAAAAATCAATACTATGAGTAATTTTAAAGATCTTCGGGTTTGGCAAAACGGGGTAGATGTAAGTAATTCACGGAATTAAACAACTTATTTAGATGATGATCTTTTCGCCAGACTCTTCATTACTCAAAGCCTTACGTAGCTATGGCTATGTGCGGTTTTCGTGCTTTGATTCTGACAAAAATCTCTATCATCTAAATGGTAGCCCAATTCCGTGAATTACTTGGCGGAAAAAATTTATACGATCACAAGGCAAGATACCTTTGCCAGGGATTTTGGGCTTTGTAACCAGATACAGAGAGCTGCTGTTTCAGTGTCCTCTAATATTGCGGAGGGGGATGAAGGAATACGGACAAGGAAGCCGTTTACTTTTTTAATGTAGCGAAAGGTTCAACGGCGGAAGTTATCACTCAATTGCACATAGCGTTATGAATAAGATATATAGAAAAAGAAACACTCGGACAGTTAGAGGACCTGGCGGAAAAAGTAAGGGCACAGCTCAAAAATTTAATTAAATCCAGAAGTGGTGGTAGCTACAGAAAATCATGATGCATCCGCCCCGCCATTGAAAGTCGGGCAGGCGTCCACCGTCCACCGTCAAAACCATAAACAATGAAACTCAAAAATAAAGTAGCACTAATCACCGGAGGAGGCTCCGGCATCGGCCGCGAAACAGCCCTGCTTTTTGCTAAAGAAGGAGCTAAAGTAGTCGTGGTAGACATAAGCCCGAAACGAGGTAAAGCCACGGTAAAAGAGATTCAGGCGAAAAAGAGAAACGCAGTATTTTGCAAGGCTGACGTTGCCTCGGAACAAGACTGCAAGAAGATGATCAAGGTAGCTAAACAAACCTATGGTGGCTTGCACATCCTTTTTAATAATGCGGGCGTTATGCATAACCATGACGGCGATAGTCAATCCACCGAAGAAGCTGTCTGGGACCTTACGATGAATATCAATGTCAAAGGTGTTTTCTTTGGCTGCAAATATGGTATTCCCTTGATGCGTAAATCCGGCGGAGGCTCAATTATCAACACAGCGTCCTTCG
>CBDUIU010000564.1:0-3721 GCA_965367335.1 uncultured Saprospiraceae bacterium | reverse complement strand
TCCCCCAGCCAAGTCCGCAGGACGCGCGATCCCGCAGCGCAGCGGTCTGTTTCTCCACACGAACGCTACTCCGTTTTCTCCACCGAACTAGCATGATCCTGTATCACAAACCATTGTCCCGCTTCCTTGCGCAACAAATAAGTTACAATCATCCTGTTAAAATAAGGCTTCCCATTTCGCATGGGTTCGCGATACATAGTCTCAACAATGGCACTACCGTAATCCCGTCCAATATCGGTTCGCAATACCTTTGTGGTAAACGTCCAGCTGGTGTCGGCAAACCACTCCTCGTGCATATCTAGAAATTCCTTACTTGTTGTCATGATCTCTGTCTGAGGAAGGATCAAGTGCATCTCACCACCAGGGCTGAACGTGGTGGCTAATGTCGCCAGGTCTTTATTAGATACGGCATTGAGGTGTTTTGTCAACAACTGTTGGAAGCTGATGCTATCCTGAGCACTAGACCTTTCGGATTCAGGCGGACTTGTTTTTTCAGTCGGTTGACAAGCGGTGTGCAATAGTAAGATAAAGAAAAATAAAACAGGGAAGGCCAATCTTTGGTGCAACATAGGGTTGATTTTTAAATGCTAAGATAGTAAAAGATTAGCAGCTGAATGCGTGGTTTAATTCCAGGAATGACCTTAAGATCACCTCATTTATTACTTTTTTATCAAACCTCCTATCGGTATTAATATTAGCCATGCACCCGAGACGGGCATAATAAACAACATCATTGCCACCATACCTAACAAACTCCAGCCGAGGAAATAGGGGAGTTTCTGTTGCTCTTGCTCACACCAATTTACCCAGGCTCCCAGGATCATCAGTAACACACCAAAAAAGGAAAACCAAAAGAATCCTTCCCGCAAAGGTTGTCCACATACTGTATTGAAAAGCCCCTCTGACAGTAATTCCATAAAAGTTGGCCAGAGGAGTGCTAATCCCACAGCAATATGAATCAATCCAATAAATATAATAACTTTTCCTTTCCAGTTTTTCATTTGAATTATTATCAGATTAAATAATATTCGGTGCAGACTCACCTGAACCAGCGCTTGGTATTTTTACGTTTTGGACAGGCAAATTACTGCCTTCTTCTTTTTTAATAAGTCTTTTTGCCATTCGTTTTAACAATGCTTTTACTAAAATACGGTGAATCGGTTTTACGGGTAAAAAATACAGACGTCCAATCCAGCTGTTCATCTGTACGGTAGTTGCCAGGATAATCTCAAAAGTATCTTGTTTTGTCTGACCGATATAAGAAAGTCGAAAGTCCAGATGGCTGTCATTTTCACCAGTCAGTATTTCTGTATCGGATCGTTTTAGGGTGTGAAAAAGCGCAATAGATTGACCTGGTTCACCCCGATATTCTTGTAACTGTTGTTGGACGTTAATACCTTGAGCAGTTTTGAGTCCGATTAGTTTGGCTAATACTTCACGGATACCTAAAAGGGCACTGGCCCAATTAGGGATACACTCAAAGAATAGTTTGACCAAGTGTGCTGGCGGAACAGCAAATTTCGCAGGGATTCGGATCGCATAAGCATCTTGGTAATCAATCTTAAGTGGATCCTGTAAAATCAAACTGTCATTGGGAATAGCGATGGAGTAAGGTTGCATAAGGAAATGAATTTAAAACAATACAGTATGGTATGTTTTGAATGAAAAAAATTATTATTTCAGCATGATCATTCTGCGTTGTACTTCCCAAAGGTCAGCAATCTCAGGTTTTGTGAGATCAGGAAATAACTGTTGGATACCAATGAGTGTAGCATATTCCAATTGTGCCTTTATCCTGGCCATTTTTGGTGTAAAACCCATAGCCTCAAATATCTGTTTCAAGTAATCAAGCCGAACTTCATCTACAATTGCCAATTGCTGTAGAACTGCCGGGTGATAATAACTCCAGGACCGAATAGCTGCTTCTACTTTTTGATCTTTTTCAGCCACTAGACCTGACAAAATATCCATCCTTACCTCAGGAGACTCCCCTTGATTCGCCGCACGGATCAGTTCCAAAGTATTTTGTTGTTGCCAGGTTTCCATCAGTTCAGCCACATAATTGTCAATGCCTGTAAAATGATGATAAAATGAACCACGGGTTACTTTTAATCGCTCGCAGAGATACTGTATCCGTAGTTTATCCTGCGCAAATTCGGAGAGGAGCTTGAATCCTTCTGCCAACCAATCTTGTTTGCTAAGTCTTGCCATTTTTTCGAAATAATATATCAAAGATAGCTGTTTCTATGTTCAAAACAATACTGTATGGTATGTTTTATTGAAAAAAGTGTTTAAAGCTACAAATCTTCCAATCCATGCAACAAATTTACTAACCGGAAAGGCCCATTTTACGGCACTTTTGTATCGACAGTTGTACTAATCATATTTTCCAATAAAGGTATAACGACAGCTCTTGTAACCCTTAAAATCCATATGATGCAAAAGACAAATGATGCTTTATCCGCTTTTCTTTCTCTTGGTTTATTCCTTCTGTTTGGCCTGACCATGTTTTGGATGCTGGATCAGGTTCCAACGCTTTTAGATCACTTTGCCGCAGAAATAGCAAAGGTTGAAACTAACTTAAAGGGCATGTATTGAACATTTCAAATACTATTAATTTATTCACAATAAAATAAAATTCTTATCATGAAAAACGTATTTCTTTTTAGCCTTCTTTTAACATCCAGTTTACTACTCACCGCACAAAATTCCCGGGTAGACGATGAGCAGACACTACGACAAATAGTACAAGACCTCCAGGAGGCTTGGAACAATAAAAGTGGGGAAGCCTTTGCCGCAAACTTTGCAACTGATCATGATTATATTGTATGGGATGGCCAGTATTTTCCTCGCTCAAGCAAAGAGAGCAACGCTATTGGTCATCAACGTTTATATGATGGCCCATACAAAAACTTTAATATACGATTAGTAACGGATAAAGTCCGTTTTATCCGCCCGGATGTCGCACTAGTCCACGTTTTTTCAGCGGGTGTATTTAAGGGAGGAAAGATGGATAATTATCCAAATTTGGTCATGTCTATTTTGTGTGAAAAAAAGGATGATCAATGGAAGATTATTTCTTTTCATAACCTCAATATTGAGTATGATACGATTTTTTCAAGAAGGGAGGCCGCCAAGAAACCCTCTGCGGAAGAGATTGAAGCATATGCAAGAAAACATTATCCAAATTGGTATACTGGTCTAGCTCAGGTGGAGAAATAAAATCACAGGTATTTGATCGGACGGTGAAATGCCGTTCGATCTATTTTTATTAAACGGTGCAATTTTGTAACTTCATAGCGTTGAAACCCCAGGACCATGAGAATACTGAAAATTTTCATTTCCATTTTTTTGATCTGTTGTACGGCTACTTTGTTTGCTCAGGGAAGTCAGGATGACGCCTATCTCATTTCAAACAACTATCCTGTTCAAGACCTTGCTGACTTCGCGGAAATTTTAGTAGACGAAGAAAGTACTTTAGATATTAACACTATTCGAGATGCTGTAAATCAACAGCGCTTCCAGCCATATGCAGAGGTCATAAAAGCGCCTTATAACTCCAGTGCTACCTATTGGCTGCGGATTCCAATCAGGTCTGAAGTAACGCTGGATAATTGGTGGCTATTATTATCAAGAGAAGAACCGGCGATCTATTTTGATACCGACTTTCGCTATATAACCAGCAAAGATCATATTGAAGTTTATTATTTACAGGAGGATG
>CBDUIU010000563.1:0-3725 GCA_965367335.1 uncultured Saprospiraceae bacterium | reverse complement strand
TGAAGATGTTATGAATCCCAAACAAGTGGCATTTTATGATTCTCACGATAATGATGTTTATACTAACTACTTGGGCAATTGGGGAACTTATCCTTTCTTACCTTCGGGTAATATTCTTATTTCAGATATATCACGTGGGTTAATGGTACTCAGTGCAGATTCGCTCGAGCTGGCTCCGTCTTTCGCTGGTACTCCGGATGCTACGCTGTCTACGGATGGCCCCGATAGCTTTTGTGAAGGTGAATCCAGAAAGCTAAGCTTACCTCCCAATGCAAAGTCGTTTTCCTGGTATAAGGATAACCAGGTATTAAGTGATCTGGAAAACGAATTGGAGGTTTCAGAAGGTGGAACTTATTATGGTGTAGCTACAAACGGGCATTGTAGTGCGGTTTCCACGCCAATTGAGCTATCAGTAAAAGCCACCCCTGATCTTTCCGGATTACCTGCTGGAGATACGACCCTTTGCCCGGGTGAGGGCGTTTTAATGAGTGGCCCTTCAGGTATGGATTTTTATATTTGGACCAGAAATGGAAATGTCTTACCTAATCAAGGCAGCAGTTTCTTTGTACAATCGTCCGGAAGTTATCAGTTATTGGCTTACCTCAATGGTTGTTCATCGGTTAGTGATCTGTTAGAAGCAGAGAAGGTAACCACGCCAGAATTTGAGATAGCCGTTGAGTCTACTGAATCTTGTTTTGAGGAAGGTGATACCTTATTGATTACTGCTTTACCGGAGACACTGAGCTATGATTGGTCCGTTAATAATGATCCGTTTGCGCTTGACACCAATCAAGTCATGATCATTTATAATGGATCAGAAATAATTACCTATTCAGCCTCATCAGAGGTTTGCAATTTCGAATCGGTTAATTTGACGATTACGGTCCCCACTCCTATTGTGCCCAGCATTACTCAATCCGGCGACACCTTATATGCTACTGATGCCGTCACTTATCGATGGTATAAAGATGGTGAGCTAGTGCCTGATGCAACTTCATCGGTTTATGTGCCTGAATCAAGTGGCGTATACTATGTTGAAACTACTGATCTGAATGGCTGTATGGCTACCTCAGAGGAGATAAACATTATCATTTCAAGTTCTGAAGCGTTACAAGTACTGGCTGCTACCACGATCCTACCTAACCCATTTAGCGATGAGTTAGTTATTCGTTTTTCCGATTCATTGATTGGGAGTCCTATGAGTTTGGACTTATATGGGAATGATGGCCGATTGTTGTATAATCAACTGATTGATAGCCAACAAGCCCAGGTTAAATTGGACTTAACAACATTGCAAGCTGGCTTTTATTGGCTGAGTATCAAAGATGGCGATGGAAATCAAGTGACGAAAAAGGTAGTGAAAATGTAAATACATTAAAGAAAACCAATAGTTAAGTTAGTTCTACAAATTGGTAAAACAAACTGAAAGAGAAGAGAGACTTTCCGCGATTGCAGGAAGTCTCTCTTTTTTATAAAATCATTATTTTTTTTTAGACGTCTATCTTATAAGGGTAAGCGATGAAACCCTTAAAAACAAGGTTCTATCTCTTTTTCATCCCGAAGCTCACTCGCCCGCCATCCTCAAAACGAATCTCCAAACGATCTCTATTCTGCAACCACTCCACCATTTGCTCACCGAGGAAGTGGTATCGCCAGCCTTCCAGCAGGAATTCGTCCATATAGTCTGGTTCATTTTTCATCCGTTTGAAACGAGAAGGATTAAGCACAAGCTCGGGTGCGATATTCTGTTGTTGACATTTAAATTTGGCCAATAAATGCAAAATTTGAATGGAGAGGTCATTACCATTCGCATTACCTAAATCATCAGGGACTCGATTTAAGACCTCTTGTTCCTCCTCTGTGATTTCTGGTTCTCGCAGATCGCGAAATGTGTTCCAATACTGCCGGATAATATGGTCAGGTATTCTTCGGTGTCCTTTGAGCGCTTCTCTTCCTGAGGAGATATGACGGACGATCGGTCCGATAAACTTGTTTGGTAAGACCATCTCTTTAGAATGATCCTTTCTGGCTGCTTCTTCTCGCCTCCATTTATATACCCGAATTAAAAAGACTTGATCTTGTGGGCGCAATCCCAGGATTAAGCTATTGGATAAAGCTTCCTTATAGGGATCAAATTCATAATAAGCCTCACTTTCCAAAATATGCTGTTCCCCTTTCAGCCACTTAGTCCGCCCAAGTTTCTCTATTTGCCGACTCAATCTATTCCAAAGTTGCTCCAGATAGATGACATCATCCAAGGCATATTTTAATTGGCGATCATTTATTGGGCGGGATTCCCAATCAGAAACGGTATATCCTTTTTTTAATCGCACCCCTATCTCATTTTCTACGAGTTTCTGAAAAGAAATCGGATATTTGTACCCCACAAAACCAGCTGCGATTTGCGTATCAAAGGTATTCGAAGGAATAATATTGTAAAGCTGGTTCAAGAGCCGATAGTCATTATCTCCGGCATGGGTGATTTTAACGATATCCGGATTGGTTATCATCGAAATAAAGGGGTCCAATTCACGAAGTTTGAGTGAATCGATAACATATATTCCATTCTTTGTAACAACCTGGATCAAACACAGGAGGGTATGAAAACGTTTCTCTCCTATGAATTCGGTATCAAAACCCATCCAGGTGACGGATTTATTTTCCTGATAAAAACGATCCAGTTGATCTGCTTTGTCAATAAATTTGAATTGAGGTAACGATGAAGTCATTTATAAAAGGTGTAAAACTAAGCGAGTAATTTTTTCGTTTAATAAAAGATGCCGACCAGAAAATTAAAGTAACCGAAACAATATTTTAACGTCTAATAGAAATAGACCATTTTTAATCGAAATTCACAAAACACTGCTTTATCTCCATCTGAAAATTCGGGCAGTAAATATTAACATAATTATGCAACTATCAAAACCGATCAAATTTTTTTTCAAAACAGTAGTTGGATTACTCCTGCTGGTGCTAATTGCAGCAATTGCCATACCTTACTTTTTTAAGGATGAAATATTGCAGCGGGTAAAAGCAGATATCAATAATACCTTAGATGCTGAAGTTGATTTTTCTGATGTCCATTTATCTCTCCTAAGAAGTTTCCCTGATTTCTATTTTTCTCTGGACAATTTTAAGTTGACTGGGAAAAATGAATTCCAAGGTGTAGAACTGGCAAATATTGAAGAGTTAGCTTTTTCTTTAGACCTGATGTCCGTTATTGATCAAGACAGACCAGTAGAAATTCATGAACTGAGCCTCGTGAAACCCAGTGTTCATATAATTACCCTGCGAAATGGGAAATCAAATTATGATATCGCCAAAAGTCCGGCTGAAACCACTAAAGACACAGCACAATATAGCTTTTTAATTCAACTCAAAGAATATAACATTCAGGAAGGTCATTTGATTTTCGATGATCGATTAGGTGATATGTACGTCGAAATGGTGGATCTAAACCATAACGGCCGAGGAGATTTCACGCAGGACGTTTTTGACCTGGTTACGAAAACCGATGTTAAAGGCTTAACTTTTAAATATGATGGAATAAATTACCTCAAGCGGGCGCAAGGGGATTTTGACGTTACCCTAAATGCTAATTTAAAGGATAACCTGTATACCCTTAAAGACAACAAGATCCAATTGAATAATATGGTGCTTAATGCTGAGGGAAGTATTAAGCCGGAGTGGGACGAGATTATCATGGACCTGGCTTTTAATGCCCC
>CBDUIU010000562.1:0-3728 GCA_965367335.1 uncultured Saprospiraceae bacterium | reverse complement strand
TTAAAATGGGAAGAAACGACAACCTACAACGTTGGGTTGGATTATGGTTTGATTGGTGACCGTTTGAATGGTACCTTGGAATACTTCTTTAAAGACTCCAAAGATCTGTTAGCCTTTGCCGCAATTTCGGACGGTTCTAACTTTAGTAATTCCGGTTTTCAGAACATCGGAAACTTTACTTCCCAGGGACTTGAATTCTCGGTGAATTATAGTCTTTTTGAAAACAGGATCGACCGGAAAGCTTTCCACTGGGATATTGGCTTCAACACCACTGTCCTCAAAACTGAAATCAAAGAGCTGGCATTGGGCCAGGACGTTCGCGTTGGTGGTATCGGAGGTGGTACAGGAGGTACTATCCAGTTACACCGTGAAGGATATGCGCCATTCAAATTTTATGTTTACAAACAAGTTTACGGGGAAAATGGCCAGCCGATCGAAGGAGCTTATGCTGATCTAAATGGTGATAATATCATCAATGACGATGATCGTTATCTCTATCAGAACAATCAGCCGGAGGTTACTATGGGCTTGATTTCCAATGCCTCATACAAAAACTTTGATTTGACCATGACCTTTCGTGCAAGCATTGGTAATTACATCTATAACAATGTTAATTCTTCTCGTGCTCAGTATGACTTGATACGTAACAATTCCGTAGTTTCAAATTTACCGACATCAGTTTTAGAGTCTGGTTTCAACACAACACCTACTGTTATTCTTTCAGATTATTACATGGAAAATGGATCCTTCCTCAGATGGGATAATGTGACTTTGGGTTATACCTTAGAAAATGTCTGGGACGGTAGAATTGGTGTTCGGTTATATGCTGGTATCCAGAATGTACTGACGGTCACTAATTATAGCGGATTGGATCCGGAGGTGTTTGATAATGGTATTGACAACACGATATACCCGCGGGCAAGAACTTTCCTGCTGGGTGGTAATTTTAACTTTTAATCTAAAATATAGAGAACATGAAAGTTCATAAATTAAAATATATTCCTTTTTTATTGACACTGTTTTTCTTAAGCAGTTGTTTTGATGATCTGGATGTAGCTCCATCTGACCCTAATGCTTTCCTGGCAGAGGATTTCTATTCTACTCCGGAATCTTACCGACAGGGTTTGGCTGGTGTTTATTCCAACCTGGCGTTAACAGGCCTGGATGGAGCTGGATCTTCTAATATTTCCGGGATTGATGCCGGTACCAGTCAATATGGCCGGGGTTTGTGGAACCTCCAGGTCCTGGTATCTGACGAGGCTATCTGGTCTTATGAAAATGACCCGGGCCTGGCAGAGATCCAACGGGCTACCTGGACGGCCAGTAATGTTTTATTACGGGGCATGTACGGCCGGGGCATGGCTCAGGTCGCATTTGCCAATGAGTTTCTACGGCAGACAGAAGAAGGTGTTTTAAATAGCCGGGGCGTGAGCGAAAGCCTGAGAGCTGACATCACAGTATACCGGGCTGAAGCCAGGTTCTTAAGAGCACTAGCTTACTATCACATGATGGATCTGTTTGGAAAGAGTGCCTTCATTACGGAAGAAACCCCGGTTGGTGCTTTCCAGGCTCCGCAGGCTGAAAGAACCGCGTTGTTTAACTTCATTGAATCAGAGTTATTAGCTATTGAGAACACCCTTGTTGCGCCTCGCCAAAATGAGTATGGTCGGGCTGACCGGGCTGCCGCCTGGATGTTGCTGGCTAAGTTGTATCTCAATGCCGAGGTGTATATCAACCAGAATCGATATGCAGATTGTTTAACCTTCAGCCAGCGCATCACCGAAAGTGATTACGAGCTGGCACCCAACTACCTCAATCTGTTCAAGGCAGACAACAATAACAATGATGCAACCCAGGAGATTATTTTTCCGGTTTTATCGGATGGTATCGTTACCCAAAACTTCGGTCCGACTACCGTAATGATCAATGGTCAGGTAGGATCCATTGAAACCAATGGTGGTGATTTCGGCGTCAATGAAGGAGGTTGGGGTGGTGCCTTACGCGTAACGGCCCAGTTTGCTGAAATCTTCCAAAACGGAAATTATGATCAGGATGATCGCAATACATTGATCACCGCAGACCGCTCACCTGAGATTAACTCTATTTCTGACCGCGACCAAGGGTATGTCATTGGCAAATGGTCAAACTTGACGGCTGCCGGTACACCTGGTTCTTCTTTGGATTTGGTTGATACGGATTTTACGATGTTTCGTTTAGCGGATGCCTACCTGATGTACGCGGAGGCCGCCGTTCGAACCAATACTAATCTGGATCAGGCGGTTACTTATTTCAATGACCTGAGGACCAGAGCTAACAATCCAAATACAGTTAGTGCACTTGATCTTGATCTGATCTTGAATGAGCGCTTAGTGGAATTACACTGGGAGTCTCATCGCAGACAGGATTTGATCCGCTTCGGTCAATTTACCGGAAATAGCTATAACTGGGCCTGGAAAGGAAACGCCGCAAACGGTAGTGCCATTGGTGACTTCCGCAAAGTGTATCCCTTACCAAGCGAGAGCTTAGCTGCAAATCCGAATCTTACTCAAAATGATGGATACTAATTCCGATTGTTATTTAATTATTGAGAATATAAAAATTAATAAAATGAAAAAGATATTATTTATAGCTTTGAGTTGTTGTGCCTTACTCTTTTTTCCTTCCTGTGAAGAGGATAATGACTTGGTTTTCATTGCGGTTCCTAGTGCTGATGGGATTGCTTTCTCAAATGCTTTTGCCAGTGAGTATATTTTGTCTGAGGATACCAAAGATAATATTGCTGAAAGATTTGTTTGGGATGCCGCTGATTTTGATGCACCCACTAATGTTACCTATGACTTGCAGGTCTCTACGGATGCTGCTTTTGCTGCTTTTGACCTTATCGGCACCACAAGTGAAACTAACTTTGCTATCAGTGTAGGCCAATTGCTGGACTATGCCGCTGACCTGGGGCTGGATGATGACCCAACCACAACTGATACAGATGGTAATCCAAATAATTCGGGTACCGTTTACATCCGACTGAGGGCTTATGCAGGAGCCGGCACGGGAAATAACACAGAGATGTTATCTAACATACAAGGTTTAAACATCCGATTGGTAGAGAAAGCTGATCCAAGTGGCGGATGTGATCCGATTTTTGGTGTGGGCGCAGGATTAGTAGATGCTGGATGGGGTTGGAATACGCCAGTTGTATTTGAATGTATGAATGACGTGTATTCCGGTAAAGCTAAGCTTCTCAATGGCGAGGCTTTCCGGTTCTTCCTCACTCGTGATGATTGGGATTCTGGTCAAAATTTTCCTTACTACGTTGGTGAGGGCTATACAATCGACAGTAACTTTGAAGACGCCATGGATGGTGATAATAATTTCCGTTTTACCGGTACATCGGGTGTATATTTGTTAACGGTTGATGATGTAAATAAAACCATTGCGTTGGAAGCAACTCCACTTTGGCTGGTAGGTGCAGCTACGCCCGGTGGTTGGGGTTGGGATAATCCTACGGAAGCACTGGAGGAAGAAGTGGGCGTATGGAAATCTACTCTTGAATTTACAAACGAGACGTTCCGTTTCTTTACGGTCAAAGATGACTGGGGCTCAGGTTTAAACTATCCGTACTACGTTGGTGAAGGTTACACCATTGATGGTGACTTTGAAGATGGAATGGATGGTGATAACAATTTTAGATTTATTGGCACACCGGGAACTTATACGGTTACCATTAATAC
>CBDUIU010000561.1:0-3737 GCA_965367335.1 uncultured Saprospiraceae bacterium | reverse complement strand
CCATGAATACGCCGGAGGATCACCCCGCGCGCGACATGCAGGATACGTTTTATTTGAAGGATAGCACAAGTATGTTGTTGAGAACGCATACCTCTTCGGTGCAGTCGAGATTTATGGAAAAAAACCAACCGCCGATTCGTATTATTGCTCCGGGGCGGGTATACCGAAACGAGACGATCTCGGCGCGGGCGCATTGCCAGTTCCATCAAGTGGAAGGCTTGTATGTAGACGAAAATGTCTCCTTTGCAGATATGAAACAGACCCTGTTGTACTTCGCCCGGGAAATGTATGGCCCGGATACGAAAATCCGTTTGCGGCCTTCTTATTTCCCTTTTACCGAGCCGAGTGCAGAGATGGATATTTCCTGCTTTGTCTGTAACGCAGAAGGTTGTAATATTTGTAAATATACCGGTTGGGTGGAAATCTTAGGTTGTGGTATGGTTGATCCTAAGGTTTTCGAGGCCTGCGGAATTGATCCGGAAAAATATACGGGGTTTGCCTTTGGAATGGGGATCGAACGACAAGCGATCCTAAAGTATAAGGTAAATGATATTCGCTTGTTTTTTGAGAATGATGTGCGGTTTTTGGACCAATTTAAAGGCGCGTTTTAAGCACGCATAGTCACCGGTTTTGCTGGTGCGTACTACTAAACCCTGAAAACACATCTTTTGAGAATGTCCAGTTTATTACAGATTCAGAAAAAATTACGGTCAGGAGAATATTCTTGTGTACAACTGACCGAGGCATATTTGGAGCGGATTGCGGAAACGCAGCCGCTCAATATTTATGTGGAAGTCTATACGGAAGAAATAAGAGAAAAAGCAGCTGCGCTGGATAAAAAGATAAAGGACGCCCCCGGGCAGTTAGGAAAGTTATTTGGCTTGATCCTGTCTGTGAAGGATGTATTGGCCCAACAAGGTAAATCCGTTACCGCGGGTTCTAAGATCCTTGAGGGGTATATTTCTCCTTTCTCCGCAACCGCGATCGAGCGATTGCTGGCTGAAGATGCCCTGATCATCGGACGGGTTAACTGTGACGAATTTGCCATGGGTTCAGCAAATGAGAACTCTGTCTATGGCCCAACAGCTAACGCTGCGAATCCGGAGTTGGTACCCGGTGGGTCATCCGGTGCTTCGGCGGTATCCGTCCAGGCAGACACCTGCCTGGTGTCATTGGGTACCGATACGGGCGGCTCTGTCCGGCAGCCGGCGGGGTTTTGTGGAATCATCGGATTTAAACCAACCTACGGGCGGGTCTCGCGCTATGGCTTATTAGCTTATGGCTCTTCCTTTGATCAGGTCGGCGTTTTGGCGAAAAATGTGGAGAACATTGCTTTGGTTTTAGCAGTGATGGCCGGGCCAGATGAGTTTGATGCTACGGCTTCGCAACAACCAGTACCGGATTACGCACAGGCATTGGACTTTTCCGGAAAAGCGAGGATTGCCTATTTTGATGCGGCACTGAGCCACAATGGGATGGACCCGGAAATACGTCGGGCTACGCAGGCCTATATTGATAAATTGCAGCAGGATGGACACACGGTGGAATCCGTTGCTTTTGAATATTTGGATTATCTGGTACCTGCTTATTATGTGTTAACTACAGCTGAGGCCTCCTCCAACCTGTCGAGATATGATGGCGTGCGTTTTGGACATCGCAGCAAAGCGGCCGGCAACCTGACACAAACCTATACCCGCAGCCGGACAGAGGGCTTCGGGGAGGAAGTTAAGCGCCGAATTATGTTAGGTACCTTTGTGCTCAGCGCGGGGTATTATGATGCCTATTTTACCAAAGCTCAGCAGGTCAGAAGGCTTATCCAGCAAAGAACTCACGAAATCTTAAATAAATATGATTATATTTTGATGCCGGTATCGCCAGTTTTTCCCTGGAAAATAGGGGAGAAAAAGGATGACCCGGTAGAGGCCTATCTTGCGGATATTTTTACCGTACAAGCTAATATGGCTGGGGTTCCTGGCATTTGTCTGCCCTTTGGGAAAAGCCAGTCTGGCATACCTTTTGGCATTCAATTCCTGGCAGGACCCTTTGGAGAGGCATCTTTATTGGCTTTTGCACATTACCTGAATCAACGTATAAGTTTGGACTAATTCATCACTTTATCGTCATAATAATTCGCCTATTCCTTCCTGTCGGCACCATTATGACGTGATGATCACCATTATTAATTACAATGAGGTCACTCCTTTTTTCATGCATTCTTATGCTTCTGAGCTCTGTTGTTATAGCAGGGGATGGAATGGTGGTGATAGGACCAAAGCCGAAGGCCAAAAAGAGCAAAAAAAGGTATAAGATCCCTACTTATTCAGAGGATGTGATCGAAGCGAGAATAACGAAACTGGGCTATGACTTTGATCTGCGTTATAACAAACATGTGCGTAGATGGATCAAAAGTTATGTGGTGCGGGGGAGAAAAGGAACAGAGGTGATCCTGGGGAGAACAGCTACTTATCTACCGATTTTTCAAGAACATTTGGATGCTCATAATTTACCGCAGGAACTACAATACCTGGCAATTGTCGAATCTGCCCTGGATAATAAGGCCGAATCTCCGGTAGGTGCTGCCGGACTCTGGCAATTTATGCCTGCTACCGGGCGACTGTATGGCTTGACGATCAATGATTATGTCGACGAACGTTATGATATCCACCTGGCTTCAAAAGCGGCAGCCCGTTACCTTTCTGATTTATTCAAAAGGTACAATGACTGGGCTTTAGTCCTGGCAGCTTATAATTGTGGGCCTGGCCGGCTCAATAAAGCCATAGCCAAGGCCGGAAGCCGCGATTTCTGGAAAGTTCGAAAACATTTGCCGGAAGAGACCCGGAACTATGTACCTAAATTTATCGCAGCTTGTTATGTCATGAATTATTACCTTTTCCATGACCTTCGTCCGGAGTATCCGGATTACAATATGCAGATGATCGATGTGGTAAAAATTTACAAACGTCGTTCTTTCCGCCAACTGGCAAAGGAAACCGGTCTATCTCTGGAATTGATCATCAGCCTGAATCCTTCTTACAAGCGTAAAATTATTCCACCCAGCAAGAAAGGTCATAACCTGGTGCTTCCTGTTATTGGCCTGGCTTCAAGGTATGATCCGTTTTAGGCTGGAAGTGGTTATGTGCTTATTGCTTCACCAATTTTACAAAGTCACTCTTATTCCCATCTGTCAATTTTAGAAAATAGATACCTGGTATCAGGTTTTTTCCGAATTCAAATGTATAGATAATTTCGGAAATTTGTTGTTGTAACAATGTTTTTCCGGTAACATCAATCAGCTGAACCTGGGTCGTTTCAAAGTGCTTTTGATCTTTGCGGGTTAGGGTAAAACTATGCGTAGAAGGATTAGGGCTGAGCGCCATTGTCTGGCCGATGAGATGACCGGGTGTTCTGGTTGAAGTGCCCAGGTCTAACCGGATATTATCAATAAGCACATTGTCACCGTCCAACTTAATGGTATTGGAAAGCGAGTCGATGGAGGACTGTAGCGCTAAGGCAGTGATGCTAATTTCAAAGTTATCATCTTGATAGTCGCTTAGGTCTAAGCGGAAGGTTTGAAAATCAACTGTATGGGTACCGTAAATCAGTGTATCAATTATGCCATTTACACTGACGGCGATCATAGCGGCAAAATCGGGATTGATGTCATAAGCAGTCCAGTCGATATCACTTTTAGTTTGTTGGAAATCAAAGAGTAATTCGGGGCTGCTCAGGTTTTGTGT
>CBDUIU010000560.1:0-3751 GCA_965367335.1 uncultured Saprospiraceae bacterium | reverse complement strand
CACAGCTGCTGAAATTCGGCGTAGGGTCCTTCTAAGACCCCAAGTTGTCCCAGGGTTGGTGGTCGTAAGTCGTCAATATCACCATCCTCTAACCCTTGCTTGGACTTTTCCACAAAGTCTTTCAATTGCCGAACGGCTTGCAAATCGGCTGAACTTTCCAGGACAGCGACCAGTGCACCTGCTTCAATCGGTTGTTTATCCCTTACCAGTAGTTGGTCTAACTTGGCTGGTTGCTCCGTCATCAGGCTAACGGGGGCCACCACAATGTCAGGATAGCGCACGACCCAACTAAGGATCAGCAGCATCACTGTTGTAAATCCCACCACGGTGATCCCCCAGCGCAGGAACCAACCTGGCGGATGACCTAAGAGCGCTTGAACATCGTCATCCCGCTTAAGTTTGATATCATTAGGATTTTCGATTAATGCCATGACTTATTTTGTTTAATCGATCTTGCGTTAACCTATACATCAAGACCCCAACTCTAACTGATTTCGTATTAAATGAAAGTAACTGCCGCGCTTTTCCACCAACTGCTCATGAGTTCCTTGTTCCACAATTTCTCCCTGATCAATGACAATGATTTGATCCGCATGGCGTACCGTACTTAAACGGTGAGCCACCACGACGACGGTTCTTCCTTTAAAAAACTGGTTTAAATTTGTAACGATGATTTTTTCATTTTCTGAGTCGAGTGCATTGGTGGCTTCATCGAAAAAGAGGAAGGAGGGGTTTTTATAAATAGCCCGGGCAATAAGTATGCGTTGGCGTTGACCTTGGCTAATGCCATTGCCGCGTGCACCGATCTTAGTATTATAGCCCAGGGGCAGACTTTCGATGAAAGTTTGAATGTTAGCTAGTTTGACGGCGATTAATAATTTCTCCCGGTCGACCTCATCTTCGCTTTCTGCAATGTTATTGGCAATAGTATCGGAAAACAGGTAACCATCCTGCATTACGGCTCCACAATGTTGTCGCCAAAGTGTTTTGTTGATACTGCTGAGCTGAATGCCTTCCAGTTTGATCTGTCCCTCAGTAGGTTCGTAAAACCCTAACAATAATTTCACTAATGTTGTTTTGCCACTGCCGCTGGTCCCTACAATGGCGGTTACTTTGCCATGTGGTATGGTGAGGTTAATATTTTTTAACACAAACTCGGAAAGTGGATTGTAGCGGAAACTGAGGTCTTTAAGAATGAGGTCGGCTGATTCCGGTAAAATACTTAACTGGCTTGTTATCTGTTTTTCTTCGTTGGGGCGATTGTGAATTTCCCCCAGACGATCCAGGCTGATCTTTGCGTCCTGAGCAGTGCGGACAAACTGGATCATGGTGTTCAGGGGCGCATTGAGTTGCCCGACGATATACTGTACGGCCAACATCATTCCCAGGGTCATTTCTCCCTGGATAACCGCCGTAGCGGCTAAAAAGGAGATCAGGATATCTTTGAGTTGATTAATGAAGCCGGCTCCTGCGTCCTGGTATTGGGTGATGATCAGCGAGCGCATATTCGCGCGAAACAGCCGGGCCTGGATGTGTGCCCATTGCCAGCGGTGTTTTCGCTCGCTGGATTGGAGTTTGATTTCCTGCATCCCCTGGATTAACTCGATCAGTGTGCTTTGATTGTCCGATAATTCGGCGAAGCGTTGATAATCGATTTCTTTTCTTCTTTTGAGAAAAAGGGTGATCCAAACCACGTAAAGCACCGCAGCTATGGCAAAGACCAAAAAGATGTTGAGGTTGTAGATGGCCAGGACGATCCCAAAGATGATCAGGTTAAATGAAGAGAATAAAACATTAATCGTGGAACCGGTTAAAAAAAGCTCGATCCGGCGATGATCTCCGATGCGTTGCAGTAAATCGCCAATCATTTTGGCATCAAAAAAGCCAATAGGAAGACGCATCAGCTTGAGTAAAAAATCGGAGATTAAAGCTACATTTATGCGTGTACCCATATGCAATAAGATCCAGCTCTGCACCAGGTTTACGGTAGTTTGACTAAGAAAAAGCATCAGCTGTGCGGCCAGGATCAAATAAATGAAATCAATATCCTGGTTACTAATGCCAATATCGACAATAGCTTGAGTTAGAAAAGGAAAGATCAACTGAAACAGCGAGCCCAACAGTAAACCTGCAAACAGTTGAATGATCAGGCTGCGGTAGGGGCGTAAGTATTGGAACAAAAACTTAAAGCCTGTTCTCTCCTCTTTTATTTCATCGTATTCATAAAAAGCAGGAGTGGGTTCCATCATCAGCACAAAGCCTTCCTCGGCACCTCGTAACCAGTTCTGCTTGAAGGTAGTCACATCCATTTTAACTTTACCCCTGGCTGGGTCGGCCACCCAAACCTTTTTAGCAGACATTTTATACACAACTACAAATTGCTTATCCCGCCAATGGACGATGGCCGGCAAGGGGGCTTCATCCAGACCAGCTAAGTTCTCATCGGCAGTAGAGTAGGGGAGCTTCGCAGCGATAGTCCGCATTCCGATATTTTCCGCCGCCTCACTAATCCCTCGTATGGATACCCCTTCCCGATCCAGGTGACTATTTTGGCGTAGATAGGACAGGCTGTACTTCCTGCCGTAGTAGTCAGCGATCATGCGCAGGCAGGTTGGCCCGCAGTCCATGGCATCGAATTGTTTATAAAAGGGAAATGCTTTCGCCATCTAAGTTTTTTTCCTGAACGAAAGGTAAATATAGGAAAAAATGTGAGGTGGTGGCTGGAATCAATCTGATCACTTTCGTTGAATCCAATCCGATGGCTGAAAGTGGTCGGATTGGGGGATCACTTTACTTCTACGCCTAAGCGCTTCGACTGGCTTGGGTCTTTTAGTGCTAAAACATACTTGCCATCAGGAAGCATTAAAGCGGGCTGATCCGTTTGGCTTTTGATTTCGATCACGTCAACAGGGACGGCAAAATCGAGGTCTTCCTCAGCTCGATAAGCACGAATCAGACAAGGGTAAGTGAGTCCGTGTTTATCCGGATTGAATAAAAAGGGTTTGTTTTCTCCTCCGAGGGCCAGCCAGTGCGGACGATTATAATTAAAAGTGGTCGGTGGTAAAAAGACTTGTAGGTCAAATGGTTGAACCGCCTTTTCCGTATGCGTCGCGCCATATTCCTTTTGGACGAAACTTGTTTCTCCCTTGGTGAAAATAGTGGGCTGACGAATCTGACGAGCGCGGTACATTTTATTTTCTAATTCTTTACAACGTTCTGTCATAAAGAGTTGATCGATGGTAAGCGGATCAGTTTTACTCAGAGATTTAAACCAGAAGGCCACCTGTCCATGATCCAGGGTGTTGACCTCACGGACACCTAATTCAGGCGTGAGGATAATGACTTTGGCGTTGGGGTCGCGTTTAAGCACCCGGATTATATTCATGGCTTGAGCCCAGGAATGGACCTCTTCATCCCCATTGGTATGGCGAGCAACTTTTTTGGCTTTGGCAAATTCTGTCGGCTTGGGATTGATATTCAATAAATGGTAATTCAATTGCATGGCCTTCGTTAACAGTTGACCATAGAGTGGGAAGGCAGCCTGGCGGGCGGAGGTCAATACCGGATAGCCTCGCTTACTTAATTCCTTATCGTTGGCAGAAATATCTGTAAGTCCAAGGTGAGTAAATCCTTCTGCTGATAGTCGTTCTAACAATTGAATGGCAAAAGCCAGGCTCTGAGGTTGACGAACATCGTAGTTGAGAAAAAGGACATCATTGACTTTGCTTTTTTCTACCACTACATCAAAAGC
>CBDUIU010000559.1:0-3765 GCA_965367335.1 uncultured Saprospiraceae bacterium | reverse complement strand
AGTCTAATAAGGTCGCTGCGCTTTGGGACTCGGAAAGTCGATCCAAAGCGCAGCCACTATTTTAACGCTTATACTTTACTTCACCTCCAACAATGGAATATAAGACCTTTGCATCCAGAATTTCATCATCAGCACAGTTTAGGAGATCTTTTGATAGGATGACAAAGTCCCCTAGTTTTCCAACTTCAATTGAACCTTTCTCTTTTTCTTCAAATCCAGCAAAGGCGTTACCTAAAGTATATGAATAGAGTGCTTCTTCCCGGGTCATTTTTTGTTCGGTAAAAAATTCCATTCCAGTGTCTGTTCGTTTACGGGTTACAGAAGCGTAAAGAGAAGGCAGGGGATTAACATCTTCCACCGGTGCGTCTGTACCATTGGCTATAATCACACCGTTGTCTAAAAGCGAACGCCAGGCATATGCACCTTCGCGTGCACGTTGTTCACCGAGCCGTTTTTCAACGAACGGGGCGTCTGAAGTACAATGAATTCCTTGCATAGAAGCGATAACTTTCATATTCCTAAAACGGGGGATGTCATCGGGGTTTAAGTGTTGGGCGTGTTCTATACGCCAACGCCAATCGGTCTTGCTTTTGTCTTTAGCAAATGATTTTTCAAAAACATCTAAGACCACTCGGTTAGCTCGATCTCCAATCGCATGCACACAGAGCTGCATATCGTGTTTTACCGCTAAAGAGGCAATCCGCTCAACTTCTTCGATGGGTGTAGTATTTTGACCGGTGAAGTTAGGTTTGTCGCTGTAAGGCTGAAGTAGCCAGGCTCCGAATGCGCCAAGTGCCCCGTCCACCTCTGTCTTAATAGCCCTGGAAGAGAAAAAATGATTACCGGCATCTATGATGGGAAAGTCATCCAACTGCCCATGCATTTTGTCATAGGAATGACGAACCATCGCCCAAAGACGTAAGTCTAACTTACCTTCTTCTGCCATTTTTTTATACCGTTCGATTTCCTGAAAAGAAGAACCGGCGTCTTGAAAGGAAGTTATTCCCTTGGTCAGGCATTCCTGCTGTGCCAGATCAATTGCCTGAAACCAACGTTGGGTACGTTTTTCCGGGGAAAGGCCATTCAGATAATCTCGATGTGCTGCACGAATAACACTCATGGCCCGCTCTTCAAAGACTCCGATAGCTTCGTTGTTGGTTCCTCTGACAATTTCACCTCCTGCCGGATTAGGAGTCTCTTTATTTAATCCGGCAATTTCCATAGCTTTTTTATTGGCAAACAAAGAATGTCCACTGGCATGTGTCAGGATCACCGGATTGTCAGGTGAAATGGCACTTAATTCATCGTGATAAGGATAACCATGTACTTGGCGTTCGGGAGCATGGTCCCATTTTTCCTGATGCCAACCTCGTCCTTGGATCCATTCGCCGGGTTTTGCAGTCTTAATTTTTTCTTCTACCATGGCGACAATCTCTTCCCAGTTTTTAGAGTCCAAAAAATTGAGATTCAAAGCGGTAAATCCAACACCGCTAAAATGTCCATGTCCTTCGATAAAACCGGGCATAACAAATTGCCCTTGGGCATCAATCACTTGGGTGTTTTCTCCAATGGTTGGTTGAATTAAAGCTTCATCTCCCACTAAAGTGATACGGCCTTCTTTTACTGCAACGGCCGAAGCGTGGGGTTGTGCCTTGTCTACGGTATAAAGATTTGCATTGAGGATGACTAAGTCTGCAGAGGCAGGAGGTGGCGATTCACAGGCAAGGAGGAAAAGAATTGCGATGAAAGTAAAGCTTAATTTAAAAAGGTTGTATTTCATTTTTTTCTCAATAATAAGAAGATTCTTTTAAACAATGTCGTAAGGATTCTCAGAATACTTGAAGAGCCTTATCCGCAATCTATTAATGAAAACGATGATCTAACATTCCCAGGACCATCTCCCATAAAGTTTCATAGGGAATAATTTCAATCTCAGCACTTTTTGTATGGCGAATCTGGTCGCTCTTCAACAGTCTTTGATAGTGTTTTTTCGCCTGCCGGATAACACCGGCACGATGAAATTGAGCTCCGGGAAGCACCATTAGCATTTTGATAAAGCAATTGCTGCGATAGGTGTCATCTTTCCGCAAGTAACGAAAGCAATAAGCATTCAGCGCTTCTACCCGGTCTGAAACATCACCATATTTTTTTTGTTGGATGGCAAAAAGGACTTGTAGGATTAAGATGGGAATATTAAGTCCTTTTTTATCCATAGAGAAAGTGGGGACTTCGTTTAAAAAACGACTAATCCTGAACTTTTTGGCCGAGATTGCTTTATTGTCCGCCAGGTCAATTTTACCAATAGCAATCAGGAAGTGTAAAAAGGCTTCAAGAAGACGCCAATTTTCTTTTCGGGATTCTGTCATTTTAGGAAATGACTTTAGGCCTTTTGTCTGTATCCAAAGTTGATAAGCTTTTGTGTATTGTTCTGCATGGAGATAAAGCAAGATATGTGGCTCTACGATCCCGTACCAATTAGCCCCCTCCTTAATGGTGTGCTCATAAGCTGTTTGAGCAGCTAATTCTCCTTCTTCAAAACGTTGAAGGTGAATTGCCGAAAGTAATTTTCTCAGGTTAAATTGGTAAATAGCCTGCCGCGCTATTTTCGGTTTTTGCATAAAATATTCTAAAGCCTTTTGTGAAAACTTAAAAAGATTTTCATAGTCCAAGGCTAGTTCATAGCGAAAGCCTAGTAGCATATATGTATTGAAATAGAAACGGAAGGTGCCGGTATCAAGCTCCTGTTCAAGTTCATCGCAGTAGGTTTCTAGTAATTGCTTTAGTTCCGGGCTTTTCCCCTGGCTATGGGTGAAATGAACGACAAAACTGGCATAGTATCGTTCTGCTTTGGCGTCTTTTAACATCATTTCCTGATGATGTTTTTGACGGTCGATTAGTTGTTTTACCGTTGTTCTTTTTCCTTTCAAGGCATATATGCTGATTAGAATTCGGCAAAATCCGAAAGCGAGATCAGATATCTCGTATCGTTCCGCTAGTAACAAACCACGTCGTCCAACATTTAAAGCAGCAGTACGTGCGTAGCCGGTAACTAAGGTTTGACAGATGAGTAAGCTTCGCCGACATTTCAAGCGCTGCTGATCTAATTCTGAAAAGACTGTTTTGGGACCATCTATAAAAAGCAGGGTGGTCATCAGACGGTCATTCAGCCGATTTTTAAGCTTTTGGTAGCTGGGATTACTGGCATCGCTTTGGTATAATGCGGCTGCAGCTTCATCGTCTGAATTGTAAATCCCATCATGGATACCGTTATATAACTGGTATAATTTACTTCCTCTCCCTTGCGATGGCTGTAAGGTTTCTATGCGTCGAATGGCCTTTTTATGTGCCAATTGAATCATTTCTTTGAGTCTTTCCATGAAAAAGCTTGTTTTTCTTAATGCAAATATGAGATTATTTAGGAATAATCGATAAAATTATAATTATAATTAATTGATTATAGGGTTATTATGATAATTAGGTCAAATGGGTTTGGTTATTTTAATGTCAATAAACGTAATATTTTGTCATTTTTTTACACCTGCTTTCGACCTAATTTTACATTGTACTTAAAAGGCAGCACACACACAGTTTAGTTAGAAAGGCATTTAAATATCCATCCACATCCACATTTTTTGTTTTCACTAAGACTTAGCCTTAATAGAGAATAATTAAAAAAATCAATTTTTGAATTTAGAAATCTATTGATTATCAGATTTTTAAAAATAGATTGAGAATTTTTACTAGTATTTTTGATGTCTATTTTTT
>CBDUIU010000558.1:0-3771 GCA_965367335.1 uncultured Saprospiraceae bacterium | reverse complement strand
CGATGATGTTTCCAGCTTTAGCAGTTTGGCCTCCGAAGAGTTTTACGCCAAGTCTTTTACTATTACTATCGCGGCCGTTATCCGTACTACCTACACCTTTTTTATGTGCCATTTTACGATTATTTTATCAATTTACAAAATTAGTAGGAAAAAATGAAAATAAAAAGTCACAAAATAACTTTTTCTTTCACTTTTTACTGAGCAATTCCGTCAACTTTTATCTTGGTGAATCTTTGACGGTGGCCATTTTTCTTTCTATAACCTTTCCGACGTTTTTTCTTGAAGACAATCACCTTGTCTCCTTTTTGGTGACCTAACACGGTAGCAGAAACAGAAGCTCCGCCAACAGTAGGTTTTCCGATAGTGACAGCTTCGCCGTCATGAATGAGGTGCACCTGGTCAAAGTTGACCTGATCGCCCTCTTGTGCATCCAGCTGGTGGACAAAGAGCTCCTGCCCTTTCTCAACTTTGAATTGCTGACCAGCGATGGTTACAATTGCGAACATAATGATTAATTTTTTTTAACTTTAGAATTTCGGAGTGCAAAGATACATTTTTATGTGTAAAAACAAAACTGTCACCCCAGAAAATATTGAATTAATCCAGTGTTTATCAATACTTTTGCTATGATTGCGCTATCTTTATTTCTGCTCAATTCTCTGTGATTTAAATTAAGTCTTGTAATTTAAACGTGAACTTCTTTTTTTCTCCATTTCTTTTGACTCGGATACGGGTTTTTTTCCCTACTTTTTTCTGCAAACGCTTAACGATACCTGATAAACCGGTAAGGCGGGTAGAAATACCATTGATATGAGTGATTTGGTCGCCGGGGAGTAGTCCGGCCAAATAGGCGGGAGAGTCCTTAATGACATGATTGATGGTATATTGGTTCAAACTTTTTCCCGTTGCAATAACGCTAATTCCACTACGGTCATAGTTAAATCCTCTATCCCATTTCTTTAGCGGTCGAATGAAAAGACGTTCCCCTGGATAATCAATAATGAGTACAAACCGACTTAAAATATCATTACCAATCACGCCATTTCTCCCTCGTAAATAAGAAGTATCTCGTAGGAAATCTACCCCTTGATAGTTGGTTAGTACGTTGTTGAAGGTATACTTGCCAAATTCAAGTGAACGTACCCGGCCAAGATAACCTTCAAGAAATCCACCTAATCCCATTCCTACTCTTCCTTCGATCGTATTCGGCGGCAGTTTAAGGTCAGGGTGGGTGGCATTATGTAGTAATAACGATAAGCTGGCTCCTGTATCCAACAGTAAGCGCGTTTTAACAATTGTATCATTATGTAGTTTGATATCTATATTGACAAAGGGGCGGTAGTTCGATATATCGATAGGGATTTGGGTGTATTTTTTTCCTGGATCCTTATACCCGGTTCTGGCGTAAAGCGTGATAATTTGTTTCTCAAAATTGATTTTCACAACAAAGTGGCGGAAAAAGTTTGCTCCGATAATCCCATAAATTTCTTCGCCTATAAATTCTTCAAAATGGAGATAATCCTTATCCAGTACTAATAGGTCGTTATAAGGTGATTTAAGCTGACCAACCTGGATAGAAACGCGGCGAGTGACATAAGCCACTAACTCAGTTTTCATATCTGAGCCAATAATGCGATACTCCTTTTCGAAATTTAGACCTAAAATCGTTGCGACCTCCTTTTTAGCCAAAATAGTATTTTCCGCGCCAGTATCCAGGATGAATTTCATGGGTAAAAACCCGCCTAAAATAACGTTGACTACAATAAATCCGTTTTTATATTCAAATGGAATATCAACCGTTTTTTTGCCGCGAAATAAATCAAATTGTCCATATTGGGCATGCAATGCATTTCCATAAGCAACAAGACATAGTGAGAGTATAACAAAAAGATGATAGCTCTTTTTTGATAGATGCATGCTGTAATATTAGGAAAAAAAGTTTGCTTAAAGTTAAATCTTTTAGAAAACTAAGGTAATCTGTAATTGTTAAATTCTATATAAGTTATCGACGAATTATCGACCTTCCAAGCTAAAGGGTATCCAGAATATTAAATCTAATCAGGATTTTAATTTCTCAGATCTATTACCTTTTTTTACCTTACAATATAAATTCTAAGTCTCCTTTTCTTCAATCATTTCTAGTTATGCCATCCATATGAATTATAAACAACTTGGTAACGCTGGCCTCTTTCTTTCAGATCTCACCCTGGGTACAATGACTTATGCTGATGAGGCCCCAGGAAAAACGAGCCCTAAAGAAGCTGCCCGCCAAATTCATCGTTATCTCGATGCTGGTGGAAATCACATAGATACGGCTAATGTCTATAACGCAGGTCGTTCGGAAGAGATCATTGCCAAAGCCCTGGAGGGTAAACGTGATGAAGTCATTTTAGCAACTAAAGCCAACTTCCCGGTACAAAAAGGAATCAACGACAAAGGGCTTTCCCGTCATAATATCATCCGTAGTGTGGAAGCATCGTTAAGGCGCTTGCAAACTGATTATATTGATTTGTTTTATATGCATTGTGAAGACCGGCTGACTACGGTGGAGGAATCCCTTCGTGCCTTTGATGATTTGGTCAGAGACGGCAAGGTCCGATATATTGGTGTTTCAAATTTTAAAGCCTGGCGTTTGATGAAGGCATTAGCTGCCAGCGATGCCAGAGGGTGGAATCGGTTCGTTGCGGCCCAATACCAATACAGCCTGGTCAAGCGGGATATCGAATATGAATTTACGGAACTGTGCCAGGCAGAAGGTCTGGGAATCCTACCCTGGGGACCGTTGGGAGGAGGTTTTCTCAGTGGGAAATATAGCCCTGGTGATCGACCCAAAGAGGGGCGTATTTCTTCTCACCCGGATCATACGGAAGAATCCTGGGAGCGCCGAAATACAGAAAGGAATTGGAATATTCTCGATGTCGTTCATCAGGTTGCTGACGAACACCAGGCTACTCCGGCTCAGATTTCATTAGCCTGGTTGCGACATCAGCCTACTGTCACTTCTGTCATTATGGGAGCACGTACTTATGAACAACTTGAAGATAATCTCGGTGCTGCTAACATCAAATTTACGTCGATTCAAATTACAGCACTAAATGATGTTAGCCGCCCCAATGAGCTTTATCCTTATCGCATGATTGATACCTATGGCCGTAAATGATTTTAAATTTTTATAATCAACATATGAAAAACGCAATAACATTTTTAATCCTTTTTCTGGGCATGACTCTTAAGGGTCAAGACCTAAGTCAGTCTGCCTGGCACATCGAAGCCAACAACATTGACCCAAATAACTACTATGGAGTTACGGTCGCTAATGGCATGATTGGCATTGTTTCCGCTCCGGAACCATTAAAAGTAAAAGATGTCATTCTCAATGGTGTTTATGATTATTATCAGCGTGGACGGGTTTCTAACATCCTAAAGACCTTTAATCACGTTAATATGGAGCTGTCATTAGACGGTTTGCCGATCAGCGGTCGTGATGTCAGTAACTATGTCCAAACATTGGATATGAAAAATGCCGAATTGGTCACTACTTTTGATATTGGTGCAAAAGCTTCTGTGAAACACACCATTATGGCGCTGCGTCATCTGCCTTACACGGCCATGATTAGCTTCGAAATTACGGCAAAAACGGCTACCCGGATCATGCCTGTCAGTGTAATTGAAGCGCCGGATCATTTAAGTGATGTAAGAAATTATTATAGTGAAATAGATCGGCCTCATGTTAAGATCCCGCTGCTGAGTTCAATGGCTAAGAGCCCTTCT
>CBDUIU010000557.1:0-3774 GCA_965367335.1 uncultured Saprospiraceae bacterium | reverse complement strand
TATCGTATTGCATTCCGGAACCAAATACCTCAATGGCCATAGTGATGTAGTGATGGGAGTGATCTGTAGCAGTCGGGCCATCATTAAAAAAATATTCGAATCGGAACTGATGACCCTCGGCGCAATTCTACAGGCTCATGATGCGGCCCTGGCCATCCGGGGAATGCGAACGCTTGAATTACGACTAAAACGCAGTGATGCAAGTGCTCGTCTTATCGCCTCTCGTTTAGCCGCTCACCCTAAAGTAGAGCGGGTAACGCATCCTCTGCATCCCAGCTATCCACAACACGCATTGGCTCAACGGCAAATGAGGGGGACCGGTGGCTTATTCTCAGCCTATTTCAAAGCTGATAAGCGAGAAAGCATGGAAGCTTTTGTACATGAGTTAAAACATTTTCTGCTGGCCGTTTCCTGGGGAGGACATGAATCGCTGATCATGCCCAGTATTGGATTTTATAACATCCCAGGCCGGCAGGATTCTCATGTATCCTGGAACCTGGTGCGTTTTTATATCGGCCTGGAAGATGCCGAATGGCTTTGGGCTGACCTGGAAGAAGCACTTAAAATATTGTAAAAAAACATCACATCCCTAACAAACTAATTGCCAGCAACTTACCTTGTAAAAAACCAGGATACCACCACATTTTAAACGTTAAACCAGATAGCAAATTTTAATAATATTATAATATCTTTTAACTTTATATGACTAAATATCTCAATCCCATTAGACGTATCCTATAGCGATAGCCATAAAGGACTCTAAATTCACTAGCATTTTTCCCATTGGGATTAGCAAGATTATAAATCCACTCACCCGGTAATCACGGGAATTATAATCCTCACGAATACAGCATTTACCATTAATCTTCCTTTTGTGAGAACAAAAGGTGTGTACATATTGCATTTTTTTTAACAAAAACCTGCTTAAATGATCCGTATTACCCCCCTTATGCTCCTCCTGTGGATGAGCACCACGGTCATCGCACAGAAAGCTTTAACCACTAAAAGCGGATGGGCCTACGAGGTCGTTACGCCGGGAAGTGGTAGTTTTCTAGACCTAAACAAGGGTATTGAAACCCACAACCAACTGGTCGACGCCGATAACAATGTACTGGTATCTACCTATGCGGTTGGTATTCCTGATTATCAATTGATTTCTGACCTTACGGCACCTTTCCAGTCTGCTTGCGAGGTGATGAAAGCCGGTGGGCATTACAAATTCCACATTCCCATTGCCGATTTTCGAGCCACCATCAGAGGTGGTGCCAAACTCAAATTACCGGGTGATTATGTGACCTGGGAAGTAGAATTGCTTCGGGTATTACCTCCTTTGCCGGATATTGCCAAAAAGGTAAAAGCAACTATTCAGGACCAGGGAGTAGATGCTGCTTTTCAGGAATTTAACCGGCTAAGTACCTCCTCCAATAGCGGAGTCTATTTTGGAGAGTGGGAGGTCAATGAAGTGGGCTATCTTTTCCTCAACCACAATAAGATAGACGAAGCCGTTACGGTCTTTGATTTTAATGTGCAACGGCATCCGCAATCTGCAAATGCGCACGACAGTCTGGCAGAAGCTTATCTGAAAGTGGGTAAAAAAGATATGGCCATTCGCCATTACCGCTGGTCTTTGGAACTCAATCCCAGCAATGCCAATGCCCGGAAAATTTTAGCGGATATTGAATAGTCTGTGGTGCCCGGTATTCGGTGCTTGGTGAATTTTGCCAAACACCGGATACCGAAAACCGAGCACCAAGCACTTAGTTGTTTTTGGCTCGTTTGATATTTCGACTGGCCTTATTCTGGCGGGCGTGCAACTTTGCTTTTTCCTTTTTGGTTACTTCCCCATCTGCTTTTGCTCTTTTTTTGGAGCGGTTGATCCGTCTTTGTTGTTTTTCCAATTTAATGGCTTCCTTTTTATTGACTTCACCGGCTTTAGCGCCTTTCAGGATCCGTTTCTGTTGGTTTACCTGACGATCCGTTACCTTTGGAGTAGCGGTCTGTGCCTGGGCTGCCATAGCAAAAAGAACGAATACCAGACCTAATACTAATTTTTGAATTTTCATAATGAATGGTTTTAGTTTTCAATTTTGAATTTAGACCTGGCTATAAGGAGAAGGTTTAATTGTTTTTATAATTTTTTCAGCTTAGTCCCTATCTTACAGCCTGAAGCGCTAATAATATGGCCTTTCTTAGATAACTCGATCAAAGACAGCATAGAAAAGAGGCCTTCAGTCCTTTTTGGCCTATATGACTCCCCCACAACCTAGCTATTACCGGGCATATTTACTCGTCCGCTCCCCCCTCAGTATTTGATATATGATAGCTTTTTGGTTACTTTACGGAAACAAAAAACCCATTGAATCATGAAAATTTATCCGGTATCAGCCATCCTTATGATCATTTTTCTCGCAGCGTGTGCTACGCCCCAGGATGCAACGGAATTGAACGAACAGGTGGATTACTACAAGGATCAGGCACTCCAGGCGGATTCAATACGTACGGAATACCGTAATTTGGAAGAGGAAAAAAGACTGGTGGAAGTGGAACTCAATCAATTGATGAATGAACTCGAGCGTTTACGCGCCACCAATATCAGCCTGAACCGAAGCTATCAGGAAGTACTCTCCAAATTCAATGATCAGATTAATCAGAATCAACAGGTAGTAGCCACTACTTCTTATGAGAACCTGACCTTGCAACAACAACTGGCGCAAAAGCAGACCATGCTGGACGAACGGGAACGAAAACTGGCACAAACGGAATACGAACTGCGGGATAAGAGCCGGACGCTGAACATGATGGAATATAATTATACAGAGGCGAAAGGCGTGCTTGGTGAAAAAGACCAAAGAATCCAGGAACTGGAAGCGGCTCTGGCGGCCCAAAAGGTTCGGCTCGATAAGTTGAAACAAAGTATTGATCAGGCGCTGACGGGCTTTTCCAGTGATGACCTCTCCGTAACCCAAAAAAATGGCAAACTCTATCTTTCCATGAGTCAAAATCTGTTGTTCACCAGTGGGAGTGAAGATATTGACTGGCGTGGTAAGCAAGCTCTTATGCAGGTAGCGGAGGCCCTGAAGACAAATACCGATTTCGAAGTGGTGGTCGAAGGTCATACCGATACAGACGGGACCGCCGCCCGAAACTGGGACCTGAGTGTACTTCGCGCTACTTCTATTGTCAAAGAACTGACGAAGTACGGTGTAGAGCCTGCACGTATTCTGGCTGCCGGACGGGGTTTTTACGCGCCGGTTGCTCCCAACAATACCCAGCAAGGTAAGGCGCTTAACCGTCGAAGTGAGATCATTTTAACCCCTAAACTGGATGATCTATATCAGATTATTCAAAACTAAATAAAAGTCAACACTCCGTGCAGTTTTTAGTCGACAGTCATCAGTTATCACTAATTCCGATTATTGACGTTTAAATACTTACGACTTATGACAACCAGACTGTCCGGATTTTTAATCGTACCTGGTACAACATGAGAACACTGCACACTATCTGTAAAACCGCCGGCCTGAGCGGACTGGTCTTCTTTTTTATTTTCGGAGTGTCGGCCTGTAAGGCGATTCTGAAAGATACGGATCTGAATGACCTGGAGAAGGTGGTTTCCATGAATATGGGGCCCTGCTACGGCAATTGCCCGGTCTACACCATTACGGTTTATGACAATGGTATTGTAGCCTATGAAGGGGAGCGCTTTACAGACCGTAAAGGGATTCATATTCGCGATATCGGCCGGGCGGCCCTCAAGTCACTACAACAGGAATT
>CBDUIU010000556.1:0-3782 GCA_965367335.1 uncultured Saprospiraceae bacterium | reverse complement strand
CTGGAAAAAGAGGCCTGGGTGGCCGTTCCATCCTGGTTACCTCTAAAACCTGAGCCCGCAAGTTTTGTAACGTTTCCTTGTAGATCCACGGTATAAATACTACTGGAGCCATGGCTACAAACATAGAGGGTAGAGTCCGGTTCAAAGTAACGCAGATGTCCATTATTATTTCCATTGATTTCGGCAAACCGGGACGCCACACCTGCAGGCGTAATTTTAATAAGATAGCGATCACTGAAATTAGAGACATACAGATTTCCCTCGTGATCAATTGTGATCCCATTCGGACATTTAAAGATCGTGCCTGAAGCAAATTGGCTAGAGGCGCCGGTGGGGGTAATTTTCCTAATGGTACCTCCCGTACAGTTGCACACATACATATTGTTATCTTTATCAAACACCAACCCGACTGGATTTGAAATTCCGGTTGCTGTAACAAATACTTTCTGGTTATTGATAACTTTATAAATCCTGGAAGCACCGATATCAGATTGGTACAGGATACCGTTATTGTCAAAATTATTACCAGAGGCGCCAATAAATCCGGGCGCATAAATGGTCCGATTGCCTTCCGGATCAAATTGCCAGACATTATTAGGTCGGCCATCAGCATCTCCTGCACTAAGAAAGTCACCAAAGTCAGCCACGATCAGATTTCCGGAGGCATCTAAAGTTACTCCGCCACTGCCGTTAAATGGCTCGGTGATGGTGGTAACTTGAATTTGAGTAAAACCAACGATAGAGATTAAACTGAATAAAAAGGTGTAGATATATTTTTTCATAACAGCAGTTTTAAAAGTATTAAAAATTACAACAAGGAACTTACATCTAATTTCTGTTTTACCCTCAAGGCAAGACCTAAAGTAAACCTTCAAATTTCTGAAATGGAATTATCCGGCAGTTGGTCTAAAGTGACCTTCCGGTTTTATCATTTCCAAAAAAATAAATGCGGTGAATTTAGTAATGAAAGTTGTTTGCCATACAAGTGTACCCGGAGTCTGAGTCTTGACAAAACAAAAGGAAAGCACAAGAAAAAGGTAATAAAAACAGGGCGTAGGAATTTCTGCATGGATAAATATTTTTAACCATTGAAAGAATTAAAATGAGATGTATTTACCGCAGAAAAATAAAAGGTAGCGTTTTAACTAATACTTGCTAACTCTAACGAAGAGAAGTTTGATTTGATAAAGATAAGTTGAAAAAGGATAAGAAAGTGTCCTGCAACAGGCAATACCGGAGAATTCAAAAGTTGCTCAGGTAAGTACTTAACCAAGAAGATACCTTCGAACTTCTACGCCAAAACAGTTCAGCTTAAATCTCAAACGGATTCCTCTCAGACTTCAACTGCTGATATTTGTCATAATCAAAGGAAAATAATTTGGCCGGACGATGGGCTACTCCTGTTTCTTTCTCTTTTAAGTCTAACAACAGTTTGAGGCTTTTGAGCTTGCGGCGAAAATTGCGTTTGTCAAATTCCATTTCAAGTACGACCTCGTAGAGTGACTGCAACTTGTTAAGGGTAAACTTTTTAGGTAGCAGGCCAAAACCAATTGGTTCTTCGCGCATACGTTTACGCAGGATCCGGGTACAGGTACTGAGTATCTCATTGTGATCAAAGGCCATTTGACCAACCTCGGCAATGTCTACCCAGAAGGTATCATCCGGTCCGGGTGTATGATGCAATTTCACCTCGTTGATATTGACCAGGGAATAATAAGCCACCGTGATAACACGGCCCAAAGGATGACGATCTACTTTGCTAAAGGAAGCGACCTGTTCCATATGGATTTCATCGACATCAAGGCCCGTCCTTTGCTCCAATACTCTGGAGGCCGCATCATCCAGCTCTTCGTCTGCACTGACTAAGTCTCCTACCAGAGAAAGTTGACCGACATAGGGTGGCATTTCACAGGTCCGTGCTAAAATTTTAAGAGAATATTCATCGTAGCCGAAAATGACGCAATCAACTGATAAGGCGACCCGATAACTATCCGCGATAACAGAAAGGCTTGTATTTATATTACCAGTAGCAGACATGATGCATAATAATTTGGCACTAATCTGAATTTGCAGTGAAAATCAACAGATTAGTCAGGGTTAAGTACTGTGTATATACAGTCAAGTGCTTTTGAGGAAATGTGGTTAAGATTGATTTATCAAATTAGGCATTTTGTTAAATCGACACTAAGTTAGAAAAATTGTCCGCTTTTAAAAATTGGTTGAATAAAAAAAGAAAAGTGATCCTAAAAAGTAGCGGAAAAGACCTATGGAATGAGGCCTCAATCAATTGTGAGCTACTGTTGAAATACAGCGGGACAAAAGTGAATTCAAAAGGATTTTTCTAGACAATCTCTCCAAACAAATCATATTCTTCCGCAGCCGTAATCTTAACCTGGGCAAAGTCTCCGATCCGGGCATAATTTTCTTTAGCAGATACCAATACCTCATTATCAACTTCCGGTGAATCATGTTCTGTACGTCCGATAAAGTACTCTCCTTCTTTTCGATCAAATAAAACCCGCATGGTGCGACCAACCTTGGCTTCGTTTTTCTCCAAAGAAATCTCCCGTTGAATATCCATCAGTCGATTCGCACGGTCCGCTTTGACTTCCGCCGGAATATCATCCTCAAAATCAGTAGCGGTGGTGCCTTCCTCGTGGGAGTATTGAAAGACCCCTACCCTTTCGAAACGCATCTCCCGGACAAAATCGCAAAGCTGTTCGAAGTCTTCCTCCGTTTCGCCGGGGAATCCAACCAGGAAGGTCGTTCGAATCGCAATGTCCGGTACAATTTCTTTGGCGCGGAGAATCAATTGGCGCTGCTCCTCCCGGGTGATCTGCCGGCGCATGCGCTCCAGGATGTTATCCGCCGCATGTTGGAGCGGAATATCCAGGTAATTACAGACCTCCTTGTGGGCCTTCATCGCATCAAAGATCTCCATCGGAAACTTCGAGGGATAAGCATAGTGTAAGCGTATCCATTCGATTCCTTCCACCTTAGCCAAGGCTTCCAACAACTCCGGTAAGGCTCTTTTTTTATAAATATCCAGTCCATAATAGGTCAGCTCCTGCGCAATGAGCATTAACTCTTTGACGCCCATTTTGGCTAGATGGCTGGCTTCCTTTACCAGATCTTCGATCGACTTGGAAATGTGTTTTCCCCGCATTAAAGGGATGGCACAAAAAGAACAGGTTCGATTACATCCTTCACTGATTTTCAGATAGGCATAATGCTGAGGGGTTGTCGGTAGCCGTTCTCCGATCAGCTCGTGTTTATAATCTGCGTTGAGTTTTGCGAGCAGCCCGGGAAGTTCGAGCGTACCAAAAAAAGCATCGACTTCCGGGATCTCTTTCTCCAAATCATCCTTATACCGTTGTGATAAACAACCCGTCACATATAACTTGTCAATCCCTCCCTGGTTTTTCACATCCGCATATTGCAGGATCGTATTGACCGATTCCTCTTTCGCCAAATCAATAAAGCCACAAGTATTAACGATCACCACATTAGCATCTTCCTCATTACTATCGTGTACCACGTCATAATCATTTCCGCGTAACTGCGTAATGATGTTTTCGGAGTCCACCAGGTTTTTTGAACATCCGAGGGTGATCACATTTACTTTGTCCTTTCGTAAGCTCTTTGTCTTCATGGGCGCAAAGGTAATATTTAATGAGTAAACTTGGATACTGGATGCTATCTGCCAGACTTAATAAAATCATAATTCTTCGTTCTCCGCCGTCCCCCGTCCCTCAATTTGTTCCAGACGTCAGACCGCTTGC
>CBDUIU010000555.1:0-3792 GCA_965367335.1 uncultured Saprospiraceae bacterium | reverse complement strand
ATTCTATGAATTATCGCTCTGTTGTATTATTTGGTACTGCAAAAATGGTAGAAGAAGCGGATAAGGAAAATGCATTGTTTGTGATTTCTGAGCAAATACTTAAGGGACGTTGGGACGAAGTACGTCCACCCAATCAAAAAGAGTTAAAAGCCACAACGGTTTTGGTCATGGATATTGAAAGTGCTTCAGCTAAAGTCAGGACGGGACCTCCGGGAGATGAAAAGGAGGATTATAGTTTGCCAATTTGGGCAGGGGTTTTACCTTTAAGCTTGCAAGCTTCAGCGCCACTTGCCGATCCATTGTTGAGCGAGGGTATACCGGTAGCGAAGAGCGTCAACGAAGAAATGGAGCTATGATACTGGCCTGTAATTTATTCGTATTAAATTAAAACAAACCAAATGACTACCAGACCACAAGCCCACGAAGTTGCAGCTTATTATTTACCGTATATTGCTTATGTACCTGATGATTTTCTTGGGTTTTTACGAAAATCTGCCAGGGAGATGGATGCTTATATTCAATCTCTTCCAGAGGAGCGCTTATCTTATGCTTATGCAGAAGGGAAATGGAGTATTGCCGAAGTACTGGTACATGTCATTGATGCAGAGCGGGTTTTTGCTTACCGTGCTTTGCGAATAGCCCGGGGAGATACGACACCCCTGGCTGGTTTTAATCAGGATGATTATATTCCTACCTCCCGCGCAAATGAGCGGAGCAAAGAAAGTTTGGTAGCAGAATTTGAGACGGTCCGTTCCGCTACCTTGAGCCTGTTCGATCAGTTCAATCAGGATGATATAAATAGGATCGGGGAGGCAAGTGGTTACCCTGTGTCAGTCAGAGCGCTAGGTTTTATTATAGGTGGGCACGCGGCGCACCATTTAAAAGTCCTAAAAGAGAAATATTAATCGATACCATAAAATCAGGACAGAAATGTCGAGACCAGATCAACGATTAAGCGGGTATCTCCATACTGTTCCCCAGGCCATACGACAGATACCGGTACAGGAATTATTGTTCAAGCCTGAAGAGGGAAAGTGGTCTAAGCAAGAAATTTTTGGTCACCTCTGTGACTCAGCCTTACATAATTTATCGCGATTTGCTCATGCAGCACAGGAGAAACAGACCTATGTTTTTTCCAGTTATCATCAAAATGTATTGATAGAAAGCAATGCTTATCAAGAGCAACCATTGGCTGAAATTATTATGTTATGGCAATCTTTGAATCAGCAGATTTTAAGGGTTTGGGAAAAAATGCCTGAACCCCAATGGCAACTGAAAATCTCTAACCCAGATCAAAACCTGGAGAATACTTTATCCTTTCTTGCAATGGATTATGTGGCCCATCTGGAGCACCATCTACTGCAAATTTTCGAAAACCTTGAGATCCTTCAAGTCCCAAAAGACCAACTTACCTTATCCGCCTCACAACAAGCTTTAGCTACTCAAACAAACCAAAGATTTATCACGCTGCTGAAGCAGGGGAGTATGAGTGTCGAATTGTATCATCCTATCGAAAAAGATTTACAGCAACCCCATCGGCAGGATGAACTCTATGTCGTAATCTCTGGAGAAGGTATTTTTTATCGGGGAGGAAAACGAACAACTTGTGCTGCCGGAGATGTATTGTTTGTTCCTGCTGGGATAGTACATCGGTTTGAGCAATTTACTGATGATTTTAAAGTCTGGGTAATTTTTTATGGACCGGATGGTGGAGAACAGGTGTACCCAATGTTTGAAAAAGAGATGGTACGGGATGGAGAAACTTATTTGGTTTCGACTGACAATGAAAGATTAGATCATCAAATGATTATTAATTTTTTGCAAGAGACCTACTGGGCCAAAGGACGGCCAACAGAACTCTTACGGCGTTCGTGGTCACACTCATTGAATTTTGGCCTTTATCGAAATAATGATGAACAAATCGGCTTTGCTCGCATCGTCACGGATTATGCTACCATAGCCTATCTGGCGGATGTATTTATATTGAAAGACTTTCAGAAAAAGGGTTTGGGGAAATATCTAATGGAAAGTGTAGTGGCACATCCCGCCCTGGCAGGAATACCAAAAATACTGTTACATACCAGAGATGCACATGGTTTATATGAGGAAGTTGGCTTCAAGCGTAATCCAAGAGGAGAACTCTGGATGGAACGGTTGATTGTGAAATGAGTGTCTTTAGTTTTGTGGGTGGATAGCTATGTTTTTAAATATCTCGTGCATAAAAAACCTCACAAGCCCCGTGACCTGTATTCCCCAGCTGCAACTCCAGTTTTTTAAAGCCCATTCTTTGATATAAAGCATTCGCTTGCCACATTCGCTCAACAGTTTCCAGATAGCATTGCTTGTAATTGTATTTTTCAGCATCTTCCAGCAACTGGACTAATAATTTTCTGCCCAATCCCAATCCACGTAAATCACTATAAAAATACATCTTTTTTAATTCACAGACATCCTGACTTCCATTAGCTAAGGGGCCAATGCCGCCGCCGCCCAGGATTTTTCCCTGATAAGTAATAACGTAATATTTGGATCGGGGCAAGCTGTATACTTCGTACATCTGATCCACCTCAGCATCATTGATGGAGTACCCTTCACCAACGCATTGATATTCTGTCATCACTTCGCGGATAAGACGTGCTACAGCAGGGTTATCTTCTGGCTCAATCGCTCTGATTACATATGCTGCTTGACGGCGGCTGCGGCCTAGTGCCTTAGCATAGAGCTGAAGTCCATCGACAACGCTTTGCCGCTCAGCTTTTCCTAAAGATTGTAACGCTTCACTGACCTGGCGGTTGGCCATCCCATTATTTTTATTGACTTCAATCGTACCTGCTGCTGTAAGCGAATACTGCTTAATTCGTTGATCGTGTTCGGGGGTACTGACTTTTACCAAGCCTTTTTCTACCAGGCTTTTCATAATGCGGCTGGTAGTGGACTTATCCAGCAACAGTCGTTCTACCAATTGACCCAGGTTGATCTCTGGCTGTGCTTCGACCTCCAACAACGCATGGCATTGTGGAAAACTATAACCGGTATCCCGGTAAACATTTTTGAGTATATCTAATTCCCGGACGAGTTGGCGAGAATGTTCCCGAACGGTGGCTATTGTTTGGTGGAGAGACATAGTAGTTGATTTTTGAAATTAGTTAGTTGTAATTTGCAACTAAATAATTAGAAAGTCAAAAACTTTGAGCACAGAAATAGAAAACAGGATTTCTAAGGTAGATTAGAAACTAAAAGGAGTGGGAGAAAAAGGGGGATTTAAAGTAGGAACCGTGAAGGAAATATTTAGACAACTTCCCTAAGTGATTTTATATTGAAGCAGTTTAAAGTTCAATTGCTGATGGAATAGGCAGTCTGGGCTATAAATGCTTATCGTATATATTCACCTCAAATCGCTTTACTCCTCCCGGATCATTGCAGATACTCTCGCTGCTCGTAATGCAGGAGGGATCGAAGCCAATAAGCCGATACCAATAACGGTAAACATGACAACCATGAAATCCCAAAGGCGAATGCTAATCGGATAAGCATCAACGACAAAACCCGTAGGAATAGGAACAACGCCAAAGCCTTTCTGAATGCCGTAAAGCAGCAAAGCCAGTCCGGTGCCGATCACGATGCCCATTATACACAGGAGCAAACCTTCATTAAGAAAGATATTACGGATCATTTTACTGGTGGCTCCCATAGATTTCAAAATGGCGATGTCTTTACGCTTTTCTAATACAATCATCCAGAGAGAACCAATCATATTAAAAGCGACGAGAACCAGGGTGAGGCTTAAGATGG
>CBDUIU010000554.1:0-3811 GCA_965367335.1 uncultured Saprospiraceae bacterium | reverse complement strand
GCAGGACTTTCCAAAATTGCCCGTAAAAAAGTTAGTGACCCAATGATGGTATTGATTATTAAAGCCATGCCAGTAGATAACAGGGGACCACAATGCTATCCGATTCGGCTGCTCTATCATCGCTTGGTGACTGTTCAAGAGGGCTTCTGTCTGTGGATTGAGGGTTATTGCCAAAATTTGGTTGTTTGCAAGTGCAGTGTTGATTTCCGATATCAGATTTTCCCGGTTAAAAGGTTTGTACTGAATAAATAATTGTTTGGTAGCGCGCTTGACATTGATAAAAGCATCATCATGCAGGCTGTCAGGTAAGTCTGCTAATTTTAAATCGAACTGACGTAAGGCATGGTAATAGCTTTGGATCAACCGCCAATTGCCATATTGTGCAATCAGTTTGTTAAGGCAATGCCGTTTATCCTTTTCGAGAATGCGATAGAGCGTATCTGGATAGGCAGCAGCAGTAAAGCTGAAATAAAAATTGGGTAAATCTAAGTTAAGTGCCCGGGCGGTACGACGATATTCCTTTTCCAGACTGATCATGTTGGAGCTACTCGATTCTGACATCTCCGAAAGGGGCAAATGACATTCGACGGGGTCGCCCGGAGTAGCTTTACTCAGCCCAAAAGCGATGAGTGTTACCGCGATCAACGTCGGTATAAAAAGGAGTAAGCGTTTGAGGAGTATTGCAGCACGAAGGAGAAACTTGGAAGTATGAATATTTAATGAAATCTTTTCATCAATACAGGTTCTCATGTATCCCGGGCTTTTTAAGCGAAGTTTTAGGATCGCCCAGACGTTTATGGATGGCTGCACACATTATCGCATTGTATAAGAAAATAGCTGGCTGCTCATCGTAAACGATTTCCTGGAATTTCAGGTACAAGGCTTTCCGCTTCTGCAGGTCTGAGGTGTTCCGTAGTTCTTCAATCAACTGATCTGATTCCGCATTGCCAAAGCCATAAAAGTTGGCTCCGGAAGGCACATCGCTATCCGTATGCCATAACTGGTAAGGATCGTAATAATCCAGGTCAGGAGCAGAAGCAGCGGAGAACAGATCAAAGTCACGTTTAGTCCGGCGTTGAACAAATGGCCGGGGCTCCAGTGCATCAATTTTAATTTCAATGCCTGCCTTGCGGGCATTTTCTTGTAAGATCAAAGGAATGGCCCGACTCACTTTGTTAGAAGCGATGGCCATACAGGAAAGAGAAAGTTCTACTTTTTTTCCTTTTATCATTTTATCTACAATCCCATTTCCATCACTGTCTTTCCAACCTGCTTCTTCTAACAATGCTTTTGCCTTTTCTATGTTTAATTTTATCGGGTCAAGGTTTTTGTTGTAATAGTCATAGGAAGGGGGAATGGGGCTGGCTATCGGGGTAGCGTTGCCAAGCTTTATTGTGTTAATAAGTTCATCCACATCCATTAAGTGAGCTATTGCCTTGCGCACTCTTTTATCTCCCAGTTTATCTGTCCGCATATTCATTGCGGTGTATTGTATGTTGGATGTTGGGATTTTTACCAGGTTATAATTTTGAGTAACGAGCTCGTTGGATTGTAACTCTTTAAAAACATCATCCTCAAGATATGGAACACAATCGATCTCTTCGTTTTTCATCAAATTGACGGCAGCCGCTGTTTCGGGAATAACGTTGAAAATTATTTCCTTGGGGTTCGCTGTTAATAGTGGGTATTTGTCAGCAAGCGCATCACCCCACCAGTTTTCTTTTTTTCTCAACACTACTCTTTCATTTGGAACCCACTCGTACAGGTAATAAGCACCACAGCTGGTCAGGGAATCCCGTGCCAGTCCATCAGAATTGAAGCGATCGGCAAAGGCTTTTAATTTAGCTTCAGTGGCTTCCTCCCGCTTGGCTTCCGTGTCATTCAAAGATTCGATAGTAACCCCATTGAGTAAACCCGAGGGATCATAAAAATATTCCGGATATAAATAAATTCCACCGGTCGTATAGACAGACCGCATGTAGGTCTCATCGGAGTAAATCGAAAATCGACGGGGGTTTTCCGGATCGACTTCCACCCCCTTGATGAACTGGATGAGTCCCCGGTAAGCAGGTGCTGCCACATAAGGGTTTTTCATCGTTTTTATCGTAAACACATAATCGCTTCCTAACAAAGGCTCCCCGTTGTCCCATTTTGCTTCTTCCAAAAATTCATAAGTAAAAGAAGTATAACCCGCATAGGGCCCTTCGGTGACCGTATCTACCTTAGGTAGAGATTTGACCAGCATAGGACTCAGTTTTAAAGTATTCGGATCAAACTCAATTAAAGTAGGATAGATTTGGTTAACCACACGAATTGAATGACCCCTCGTGGTAAGAATGCCATTTAATTTGTCGGGTTCTGCCCGTAGACGAGAACTGACCGTCGTAACTTCCGTTTCTGCAGGAGTCGTTTTGGGGTCTGTACGGCAAGCATGGATCAGGAGGAGGGTAAAAAAGAAAAAGAAGTAAAAACGCGGTGAAAATTTGAACATGGTCTTACTACGGTTATAGTTCTTTGAAAAGGTCTCACCCTTATCAAAGTAGGTTTGCAATCAGGTAAAATAATTCAGGGTATAGGTAGTTTTGGCATAGCAATATAGCCCTTTTCCGATGGAGAAAAGGTAAACCTTGCAAATTTTTTAAGGAGAATATGCCACAACCTTATTTTTCGACAAAAGTACCCGGGAAATAACCGGGACTTAAGCTATACGTTGCCGCTGAAAACCGGGAATGAATCGCAATACGATGTAGTGGTGTGTAGAGAAAAAGGTAGGGTTGATCTGTATAAACCAATTCCTGAAATCGCAGATACAAGGGTAGCCGATCTGCTGCAGACAAGGTTAACCCAATCGAGTCAATCAAGGCATCTGATTCAGCATTGCCAAAACTCACCCGATTGCTTCCGCCAGGGCTGTCGCTATCCGTATGCCATAGCTGTCGGGGATCATCAGGGATCGGCGGAAGCTGCCAACTCAGCATCAGCAAATCAAAATCACGGCGGCGGTAATCCTCTATGAGCTTGTTAAAGTCGAGTGGGCTTACTTGTATTTTGATCCCTGCTTTTCTTGCCGCTTCCTGCAAGAGCAGTGCGACCTTGTGCCCTTGTTGATATTTACTACTGATCTTAAGACTTAAGGACAAATCGGTTTTTTGTCCATTTATCCGTTTATCCAAAATCCCATCCTGATCACTGTCTTGCCAACCTGCCTGCTGTAATAAGTTGCCAGCCTTTGCTATATCAAAAGGAATAAGCGCTAAGTCTTTATGGTAATATGATTTTTCCGGGTGAAAAGGCCCAACTATAGGTTTGGCCAAACCACTGAGAATATTGTTGATAATTTGATCCATGTCTATCAGGTGGGACAGCGCACGTCGCACCGTTCGGTCTGCCAAAATTGGATTTTGCCTCCGTATAGCAATGTAAGCATAAGACGGCATCACGGGAGCGAAGAGTTGATAGTGGGCCCGGAAGAAACTATCCTCAGCCATGCTCAAAAAAGTAGCAGGCTCAATATTGCTCAGGACATCAAGCTCCTGGTTTTGTAATAGACTTACAGCAACTTTATTGTCCGGTAATATACGGTAAATCAATTCATCTGGATGGGCTGCTAACAATGGAGATTCGGCAGCTATTTTTTCTCCCCACCAATTTGATTTTTTATGTAAAATAATCCGCTGGTTAGTTTCCCACTCCTTTAGTTGATAGGGACCGCACCCTACTACAAGATGCGGGCTACGTGAAATAGAGTCAGACTGGAAATAGGCCGCAAAATCGTCTAACTCTGGTAACCTTTCCACCAGTCGAGTGGCTG
>CBDUIU010000553.1:0-3811 GCA_965367335.1 uncultured Saprospiraceae bacterium | reverse complement strand
CCGAACCCGTGACCGTACTTTCGGAAATGCGCGTTTTGTCTATGACTTGATCGAAAAAGCTAAGATCAACCTGGGACTGCGGGTCATGGGGGCAGATAATCCGAGAATATTACCCAATGAGGAACTTGCCTTAATTGAGTTGCCTGATGTTGAAAAAATAGATATCAAAGAAAAACGGGCACTACCCACCATCCCTGTTGATACCATTCTGCTTGAAAGAGCATTAGCGGAATTGAATCATTTGATCGGCATGGATAATATTAAAGAGCAGATCAATGAAATGGTGGAATTGGTGCGTTTTTATCGACATACCGGTAAAGATGTCTTAAATAATTTCTTCTTGCATACCGTGTTTGTGGGTAATCCCGGAACAGGTAAAACCACCGTTGCCCGGATTCTTACAAAAATTTATAAAGCACTTGGTATCCTCGAACGAGGCCATATGGTGGAAACCGATCGCCAGGGCTTAGTTGCTGGCTTCGTCGGACAGACTGCGATAAAAACATCCGAGAAAATCGACGAATCGCTGGGGGGCGTCTTGTTTATTGACGAAGCCTATGCCCTGACTCAGCGTCAAGGTGGTGCGCATGGCGACTTTGGAAATGAGGCGATTCAAACCCTTCTCAAACGGATGGAAGATCAACGTGGCCAGTTCTTCGTCTTTGTGGCTGGCTATCCGGATAATATGGAAAACTTTCTCAAGGCGAATCCTGGTCTAAACTCTCGCTTTGATAAAATCCTTAAATTTGAAGATTACGCTCCGGCAGAGTTAAGTGAGATCGCACTGCTAATGTTCACCGAAGAAAATTTAACGGTAACAGAAGAAGCTTCTGAATATCTAAAAAAATACCTTTCATTTATCCATGAGTACCGGGACAAGTATTTTGGAAATGCCCGTACAGTAAGGAGCATCGTTTCCGAAATCATCAAGCGGCAAAATCTACGCTTAGCATCCCTGAGTAATGCTAAACGGAAAAAGATTAATCTGCAGGAAATTGGCCTACAGGATCTCGATCATCTCAAGCTCAATAACGATGATTCAATTTTTAATCGCAAATCTATTGGCTTTAAAAACAAGTCACAAGGATCAGTCTAGACAAGGCTTGTAAAGTTTTATTTGTCACATCTGGTTTTTATAAATATTTTCTATTTTCTATTTATGTGTTAAAACCTTCATGCATAAGCAATTGACTGCTATGTGATAGTCAGGTTATTGTGCATTGTCAAAATATTTATTTATATCATATAAGAGATAAGTTGGGGTCACATTAAATGATTTTTGGCCTTGCAAAAATTTGACAAGATGCCATTATGCGGATACATTTGTAGCAGAACATATCAAAATTAGACAAACCTCCTATCCTTTTTTCAGCAAGAACTTGAACAAACATTCACAACAAATTTAGGTCGATTATATATCGATCTACCTAAAGGTGACTTTAGGATAATTCCATTTCATATCGGTTTGAGAAGATCCCATAGGGATCACAAAACGCATATTTTATGCAATTCATTGGTTAGAGATCTCTGACCAATGAGGTAAATTACCAAAAACTGAACTTGAAATGAAAAACATTATCCTGACGGGCAAACGATTTCACCGCGAGTTTCTTGCATCCTTTACCATCATCCAACATTTACTTTACGGGCTACTCATTCCGCTACTTTTCTTGCTTTCTTTGTTAGCTTGGGATCCCAAAGTCTTTGTCTTTATTTTCCTGGCCTATAGCTGTGGAATGATTGGCTTCTTAGTCGCTAAAGCCATGCAAAATCATCAGCAATTGGCAGAACAAGCGGAGAAAGCGATTTCACCTACTGACGCTTATCAGCAAACGGTAAAGGAAAGTATTCCAAGTTCTCATCCGCTGCATTTAGGTGATCTAATGACCGCTCATGATCTCAAAGAACCACTTAGACAAGTATATTGTTATGCTCAACTTTTAGAAAAACGCTACTTGGATAAGTTGGATGACAATGGAAAAGAATACCTTGCTTTCGTATTGCAAGGTGCTAAAAGAATGCACCAAATGATGGAAGATATTGCTGCTTTGAATCGGATCGAGCACGAAGGAACTAATTTTGAAACTATAGACATGTCAGAAATAGTTCGGGATACCTTAAATACTCTCCAGCTGAAAATTAAAGAAACTCATGCACTTATTACGCATGACCAATTGCCGGTCATTCAAGGTGACCCTGGCCAGCTTCGCCACCTGTTACTCAACCTTATTGGTAATGCTTTGAAATATCATGGAGAGGCCAATCCACGGATACATATCCATGTAAGCCGCGTAGATGGGAACTATAAAATTGGAGTTCAGGATAATGGGATAGGAATTGCCAGGAACCAACTAGGTGAGGTCTTTGAATTATTTCGCCGTTTACATAGTCGCAAGAAATTTGAAGGGACAGGAATTGGATTGGCAATATGTAAACGAATTGTTGAAAATCATCATGGACAAATCGGCGTGGACTCACAGGGAGAGGGCCGTGGGTCTTGTTTTTGGTTTACCATTCCTATGGTTTTACCCAAATAAGCAGTTAAATAGTTCACGGAATTAACCATCTGAATGGTAGCCTAATTTCCGTGAACTATTTAAACCCAAAAGTTAACCTGAAATTTGTGTTTTCCTTTTAACTTCAGCTTCATCATATAATTGTATCAATTGCTCTGCTTCTGCTGCTGATTCAATAATTTGCAACGGGATTGAGATCGTTAGTTCAGGCTCAATATTTTTGCGAACAACCGGCTGTTTGGGCTGAGGAAGCTCAGGGATGATATAGGCTAATTCTTCCAATGGTAATCGTTGAAGCGGTTGGATAGAAGATAAAATCCGATCTTTATCAATGTCATTTTCGAACTCATTTGGTTCAGACATTAAAGCGCTATAAAGCCGTTCAAGCCTGCTAAGCTTACTGGATTTGTGATGTGGTTTTTGCCGGCTCTGTTTTTTAAGTTCAGTTCCGGTCTTACCTCGTGCGCCTTTTGAAATAAACTCCTTATCATGACTTATATACTGTGAGTCAGTTTGTTCAATAGCAACCGGTCCTTCTTCGGATTTTTTAACATGATTACAGAAAAAGTATAGCATTGCGATCATCAGCACAAGTATGGCTGCGAGGGAAAGCCGCCATAGATGTTTATCCAGCCATGAATGTGCATGGAGCTGAGATTCAATCGCATTCCAGTTGTCAGGTGGGGTGATTTGTGCGTTGTCCAAACCTTGTCTGAACAATTGGTCGATTTCCGTCAATTTATTGTTTGATTGAGGATTGGGCACTGTAGGAGTTTGCTTGAAGAGTTGTTGAAAGAAGCTTAGTTTCATTATGGTGGTTTCTTAGGAGTTTAGAGCAAGCAGTTGTTGTAGCAATTTCCGCGCGCGTGACAATTGAGATTTTGAAGTGCCAACAGAAATGCCCAGCATTTTGGAAATTTCAGGATGCGTATAGCCTTCGATCGCATACAAATTAAATACCGTTCGATAGCCCATTGGTAGTTGGCTAATCATTTTAAGTAGATCATTCGTTCTTAACTGATGCAACGCCTCGCAAGGGCTGACTGTCTTTAATTGCTCGTGCAATTCTATAAAGCCATTACGCTTATTTTGTTTACGTAAATATTCCAGAGCTGTATGGATGAAAATTCGTTTCATCCATCCTTCAAAAGAGCCACTTGCCCGAAAGGAATCCAGGTGTTGGAAAATTTTGAGAAACCCCTCCTGCAGTAGGTCTTCTGCGGTATGGTAATCCCCGGCATATCTGAGGCAAATGCTAAACATCGTAGGAGCATATTCCTGGTAAAGCATTTTTT
>CBDUIU010000552.1:0-3822 GCA_965367335.1 uncultured Saprospiraceae bacterium | reverse complement strand
ACTCGTTTTGCATGGGTTTTACGGCTTCCTAAAGCACCGATATAGGCAACCTTGGATTTCAAAAGGACATGTAAAGCATTGTCATCGATCTTCGGATCATGGGAAAGTACCACCGCATAGGTGTATGCGTCCAGGGTGAACTGAGGAAGGATTTCTTCGGGATAATCTTCAAAAAGCTGGTCCGGAGCCACTTGGAATTGCGTCTTATTGGAAAAAATACCACGAGGATCAATCACGATAGTTTCGAATCCAAAAAGCTTGGAAAGTTGCACTAAATCCGCTGTGATATGTGCCGCACCAATAATCAGGAGCTGGCTCTTTCTTGGAAATACTTGTAAGAAGTAGTTTTTACCTTCGAGTTCAATGACCTGGTTTTTACGCTCTGCGTAGGCGCGGAGTGCTTCTTTGGTGATTTCTTTTTTAGAATGGCTTCCCAGAGAAGATCCGTCTGCTAACATTAAACTGTGCTGGCCATTGCCGGTTTCAAGACTGGTGATCAGCACACAAGCTTTATTGTTTTCCAGACAATGTTTTAATTGCTCCCAAACTTCCCTTTCCGTTTTTCGTTCATCAAAAGCCATAAACCGCTCCACGAAAACATCTACTTTGCCGCCGCATGTCAATCCGACTTCCCATGCTTCTTCATTGCTGACCCCATACGACAAAAGCTTTGTCCTTCCATATTGAATTAAGGGCAGAGAAGTCTTGACAACAGAACCTTCCACGCAACCGCCACTAACGGAACCCGCCATTTCCATCTCTCTGGAAACAATAAGCATGGAACCGACCGGCCGGGGAGAGGACCCCCAGGTGTTTGTCACAGTAGCCAGGGCAAAGGGTTTGTTTGCCGAAATCCATTCGTTGATCGTGGGGAGTAGTTCTTTCATGGTTTTTAAATTAATCCAAAGAAGAAAAAGACAAAGATAATTTACCTATTGAGGTTTTTGGTTGGATTGGGTGTTTTAATTTCCTTCAATTTCTCAAAATACAAATGTACCCGTAGATCGAGTTTTAAAAGCTGAAAAGCAAAGGCTGAAAAGGCAAAGCACACAAATGAAAGGAGTAATAGGAAAAAGATTGCAAAATTAATGCGGCCTGATAAATCGCTTAATTCTCCATTAATTTTCATTTCAGGATCGAATATAAAAATCAAGGTGATTATACTTAACATAGCAAGAATTAAATAATGAACCCAATTGGGTTTGAGTTTAATTTCTACGATAGAAGCTCCGTTGAAGGGAACAATTTTTCCTGAAATGTTGGGACAAAACAGAGAGTTACTGCTATGCTTTTTAGTTTTGATCCGTATCCCCCCACTGGACCCCATCTTGTGATTTGTGTTTTGTCAACCGATCTTTGAGGACAAAAAATGAAGAGGACAAAAAATGTAGACCGTCTGGCGCATATCCGAAGCTGGCGGTCTAGCGGATTATCGAGGCCGGACTACAGCCGCAAGCATGGACTTAAATATAGTACCTTTCTAAGTTGGTTTAAGCAGGAGGCTCAGCTCCCTGAGCCAGGTAAATTTGTGGCGCTTCCACAAAGTCCGGTTACCTGTAGAGTAATTACGATCTGTTTCCCCAACGGTATCCGGTTAGAATACGAAGGGGAAGTGGAACAAAGCCTCATCCAATATCTCCAGGATGCTTGAGAGTACGCGCCGCTACTACTTGTATGAACAGCCCTGTGATATGCGCAAAAGCTTTAATACCTTGGGAGCCATAGTCAATGGTCAGATGGGCCTGGAATTATTGAGCGGAGCTGGTTTTGTTTTTATCAATAAGCGTAAGACGCATCTGAAATTGCTCACCTGGGAAGGAGATGGGTTTAGCCTGTATTATAAGCGCCTGGAGCAAGGCACCTTTGAGCATCCGGAATCGGAAAGTGGTTTTGAGTTATCGTACGAAAAATTGTTACTGATTTTGCGTGGAATCAAGACGGATACGATTGAAAAAAGGAAGCGATTTTCCTTGGTAAATACTAGGTAAAACGGGCTCATTTTCGTATTTTTAGTATACGATTATGAGTCCAATAGAAACCGAAAATAAGGCCCTCAAGAAAGAGAATTTTCTGCTTAAAGCAGAGAATGCACAACTTAAGAAAATGCTCTTCAGCGCTAAACGTGAGCGCTTTATCAGTGGGGGTAATCCTAATCAGGGACAGCTATTCGATGATCAGCACCTGGAGCTCCAGGCCGTTGAGGAGGAAGAAGTGATCAGCAAAAAAAAGAAGCCGAAAAAGGCTCGTGCGCCCATTCAGCGAAATACGTTTCCGGCTAGCCTACGGCGTGAGGAAGAGGTGATCCAACCCGATGGTGTAGATCTGGAACAGATGATCAGGATCGGTGAAGATGTTACCGAACTATTAGCCTATATTCCGGCTGATCTGTATGTTAAGCGTATTGTTCGCCCTCGTTGGGTCAATAAGCAACAAGAAAATCAGGGAGTGACTCAAGCTCCGATCCCGATGAGGCTGATTCCAAAAGGCATCGTAGATGAATCTCTGGTGGCTCAACTTATCGTGGAGAAGATACTATTCCATACACCAGTGCATCGCTTCCGCAAAAAACTCAAGCAGGCCGGTGTGAACTTTATCTCTGAAAATAACCTGTATAACTGGTTCCACTCAGCAGCCCAGGCTTTGCTGCCCTTATATCATCTATTACATCAAGATCTTCTGGAGCAGCCTTACAATCAGGCGGATGAAACCCGAATTGCCGTACTCAGTAAAAACAAACCCGGAGCCACTCATCGCGGTTACTTTTGGGTGCTGAATAATCCCAGGCTTGGGGCAGTCCTGTTCCAGTATGATGCCCGGCGCAGTACAGCTGCCGGAGAGGCTTTGCTACCGGGTTTTAGCGGTATCCTGCAATCGGACGGCTACACCGTTTACGAAGCACTGGAACGTAAGCAGGACGTACAATTGATCCATTGCATGGCGCATGCCCGGCGTAAATTTGTAGAGGCACAAAATACCGACCCGCCCAGAGCTAACCTTTTCCTCGAACGGGTCCAACAACTCTACCTCATCGAACGACAGACCCGACAAGCACAAATAGGTGATGCGGATCGACTCCTATTGCGTCAGCAAATGGCGATCCCTATATTGGAAGAACTTGGAAACTGGCTCAAAGAACAATATACTTCAGGCCTTTTATTACCCCAAAGTCCTATCGGCAAGGCTATCGCTTATTCCCTTAAGCGATGGAAAGGCCTGTGCGCTTATGCACACGATGGACAATTAGAGATCGATAACAATTTAGTGGAGAATACCATCCGCCCGGTGGCCTTGGGACGGAAGAACTATTTATTTGCTGGTTCAGAGGACGCAGCCCAGAACCTGGCTTGCCTATACTCCATCATTGGTACCTGTGATAAGCATGGACTCAATGCTCAACGTTACCTCACCTGGCTCTTGCGCAAGGTGGCTACCCAAAAGGTCTCACCCGATGCAATCAACTGGTTGCCGCATCGCATGGACCAGCAACTGCTCCAGACTGTTATCGACTAGACTTGGTGGGGTGCAGTGGGGGGATACGATCAATCCAAAGAAAAGCAAGATCAGAATCAGGATCCGAACCGTCCTGTTGAAAATCATGTTCCTCCCTTCTAAATTAATCCGTAAGCACAAACGATGGACCATCGTCCTCCCAAGATCCAATCCACTCAGCCAGGTATTCGAACAGGTCTATTCCCTGGTCTAAAGCAGCAAAAAAGTGATCATCGGACTGATTCCTATGGAGCAGGCAGTAAGCTTATTTCAGGCAGGAAGGAATCACACTGTTATATTCGATAAATTCGTACGAGCCCCTGAGCAGCCAAC
>CBDUIU010000551.1:0-3839 GCA_965367335.1 uncultured Saprospiraceae bacterium | reverse complement strand
CGGGCCAACTCGATCATCTTTTGTTCGATCTTTGGAAAATCATCAGATGATAGCTGATAATCGGCGGGATCTATATCGTAATAAAACCCACGATCTATAGAAGGACCGGTTCCAAACTTGATGCCTGGGTAAAGTGCCTCCAATGCTTCTGCCATAAGGTGAGCAGAAGAGTGCCAGAGTGTGGATTTACCATCTTTATCGTTCCAAGTAAGTAATTGCAAGGTGGAATCTGTATTAATCGGACGGTCAGCATCCCAAACTTCACCATTGACTTTTGCGGATAAAACATTCTTAGCCAATCCGTGGCTGATGGACTTAGCAATGTCCATTGCTGAAACACCGGACTCATATTGGGCTACGCGCCCATCCGGAAATGTAATGTTGATCATTGGATGTCATTTTTCGAATCACCCCTACAACAGGTGCTTCGGTTATAAATATTTAATAGTCTACGTAGAGGAGAAATAAAAAGTTCATTTTTGCGAAGCACAAAAATAAGGATTTTTGCGGGAGCTTGCTCAATGAAATAGAAATACCCTGCAAACATATTTTACTTGCAGGGTATTGAGGGGAGAACTATGAATGTAGATTACTTTATTTCAAAAGCTACTTTAAGATTTACACGATATTCAGTGACTTTATCTCCCTTTACCACAACACTTTGATGTTGGACGGTAGCTGAACGAATGTTCTTTATGGTTTTGGAGGCTTTTTTAACTGCGGTAGCTGTTGCGTCCTCCCAGCTTTTAGAAGAGTTTGCTAAAATTTCAATTACCTTAACGATTGCCATAGTTTAGTGTTTTTAATTAGAAAATGTTTTCTCAAATCACCTTTGCGAAAAGGTAGACATTTTTTTATTAAAAACAGTAAAATTACCTTAAAAAGTATAATGGTAGATAAATAGGCAACAATCTATTGAACTTCAACCCGATTTAAGGCTTCTCTGGCTTTTTCAAAACCAGGGGCTAATAATATGGCCTGTTCATAATCTTTTTTCGCTGCCACTTTATCACCGGTTAATTCATGGCTAAAACCTCGGTAAAAGTAAGCCATGACATAAGTAGGATCCATTTTGATAGCCAGATCAAATTGCCGGAAAGCTTGTTTAAAGGAATCTTGTTCGAGGTGAGCTAAGCCCATGTTATAATAAGCGTCTACGTATTGAATATCTTTACTGATCACCTTTTGGTAAATGGCGATAGCTTCGGGTAATCTTCCTTGGTTATGATAATACTGAGCCTTAGCAAACCAAGCCAGTATATTGGTTGAGTCAACCCTGACAGCACTTTCAAAGTATTGTTCAGCCAAGGGATTGCCTCGTTCAGCAAAAAGAAAACCCAATTTTATCCAGGCCTCTATTAGGTCAGGGTCATTTTCCACCGCTGTTTGATAGCTGTTCAAGGCACGAGCCGTGTCACCATATTCTTCGAAGAGTCGACCAGCCATAAAGTGACCTTCCGAATTCAGAGGGTCTATTTCCAGAATTTTACGCACCGTAGAGATACCTTCAGCATTCTGTTTAAGAATAAGTTGGAATTCAGAAAGCTTGAGTAGGGTAGGAATACGCTTGGGGTAGATTTTTGCGGCCTTCTCCATGGTACGAAGGGCTTGATAGGATTTTCGATAATCCAGCAATACATCTGCCAGTAAGTGGATATAGTCCACATTAGTAGAATCCAACCGCAGGGCTTCATTCAAATCCTTTATAGCTTCGTCATAGGCCTCAGCCTCATAATAGAGTACTGCTCGTTGTGCGTAGCTATTAGGATCGTCAGGGGCCTCTTCAATCATTCGACTGGCTTTGACGAAAGCAGGATTAGCAGACTCTCCAGAGGTCACTCCAGGTGATTCCGGAGCAGTGTCGTTGCCTCCACAGGCGAAGAGTAATAATATGCTGCAGCTAAAAAGATAGATGGTCAGACTTCTCATGTGATCTAAGTTTTGTAAATAACTTTACTTCATTATTTACGAAATTAGCAAAGTGCTAAAACAAAAACGAACAGTTCTTAACCAAGAACTGTTCGTCAATTGTCAATATTTTAATCAGGTAGTGAAAAATACCTTTTTATTATCGATTCATCGAAACCAGGAATTCCTCATTATTAGTAGTGCTACGCATATGCTTGAGCATAAACTCCATGGCCTCTTCTGGCTTCATATCCGCTAAGTGACGACGCAAGATGACCATCCGCTGTAGCGTGTCCTTGTCCAACAGTAAGTCCTCCCGGCGCGTACTGGAACGGGTTAGGTCCATTGAAGGGTAGAGGCGTTTGTTGGCTAATGTGCGATCCAACTGCAACTCCATGTTACCCGTACCTTTAAATTCTTCGAAGATGACCTGGTCCATTTTAGAGCCAGTGTCAATCAGTGCTGTTGCTAAAATAGTTAATGAACCACCATGCTCAACATTTCTCGCTGCTCCAAAGAATTTTTTAGGACGGTGAAGTGCATTGGCTTCTACACCACCAGATAATACTTTTCCACTTGCTGGAGCCACAGTGTTATATGCTCTGGCTAGACGAGTGATGGAGTCAAGCAATACAACAACATCATGTCCTGATTCAACCAGGCGTTTCGCTTTTTCTAACACAATTCCTGCAACTCTTACATGATTGTCTGCTGGTTCGTCAAAGGTAGAAGCAACAACTTCTGCTCTTACGTTTCTCTTCATGTCTGTTACCTCCTCCGGACGTTCATCAATGAGTAGAACGATCAAGTAACTCTCCGGGTGATTCTTCGAAATGGCATTGGCAATGTCTTTCAATAAGAAGGTTTTACCCGTTTTTGGCTGAGCAACAATCAACCCACGTTGTCCCTTCCCAATGGGGGTGAACAAGTCGATCATCCGGTTGCCATAATCCCTGCCTGTCGGAGAAACACTCAGGCTAAATTTTTCTTCCGGAAAAAGTGGTGTCAAATAATCAAAAGGAATTCTATCACGTATATCAGCAGGTTCCAAACCATTAATCCGACTAACGCGTAATAATGCAAAATATTTCTCCCCTTCTTTCGGAGGTCGGATAGCCCCTTTTACGGTATCACCGGTTCGTAGACCAAATAATTTGATTTGAGAGGGAGATACATAAATATCATCCGGAGAAGTAAGGTAGTTATAGTCAGCCGAGCGAAGAAAGCCATAACCATCTGGCATCATTTCAAGGATACCTTCTCCTTCAATAATTCCATCTAATTCGATATTGAATGTTGAATTCTTAGCTCGGTCATTTCCTCGTTTATCATCATTTCGATCATTTTTAGCATCATCTCTTCGATCGTTTCTAGAATGATCTCTTCGATCGTTTCTAGAATCATCTCTCCGATCGTTTCTAGCGTCGTCTCTTCGGTCATTTCGGTCGTTGTCTCTTCGATCGTTTCTAGAATCATCTCTTTCTTTAGGAGCTTCTTGTTCAGTAACATCCACCATTTCTTCTTCCTCTTGAACTTCAATTTCTTCAATTTCCTCCACTTCTTCTTCTGGTTCAGACTCTTCAAACATTGGAGGAGGAGTGCTCCTATCTGCAACACTCACTTTTTTGCGAGGACGTTTTTTTGTTTTTTCTTCTTCTTTTGACATTTCTGAATCATTTTGTGAGGAATTCTTTGAGGAAGGGGAGTCGGAGGGAGAATCATCTTTTTCACTAACTGCTTGCTCATCGAGAATTTTATAAATCAATTCTTGTTTATTCAGCTTATTGAGGTTTTTAATTCCTTTTCCTTTTAGTTTAGATACTTTATACACCTTAAAAGGATAATATTTACCATCTACAACTCCCTTTTTAATAGCATCATTATACAAGGCTCTTAATTCTCTCATTTTTACACCTATCCCTCCATCGCTA